>URDW01000010.1 GCA_900546735.1 uncultured Oscillospiraceae bacterium | reverse complement strand
GTGTCTTTCAGCTCAAAGCCCAGGTCAGAGCTGCTTGGAGTTGGCTTTTACCGCGCTGACTGCTGCATCCACAGCCGCTTTGATGCCGTTTTTCACGACCATCGGGTTTGCGCCTGCGGCCACGTTCTTCATGCCCTCGCGCACAAGCGCCTGGGCCAGCAGCGTTGCCGTTGTGGTGCCGTCGCCGGCGTCGTCATTCGTTTTGCTGGAAACTTCCTTCACAAGCTGTGCGCCCATGTTTTCAAACGAATTTTCCAGCTCGATCTCTTTTGCAATGGTAACGCCGTCGTTCGTGATCAGCGGAGCACCGTACTTTTTGTCCAGCACCACGTTTCTGCCCTTCGGGCCAAGTGTGATTTTAACGGTATTCGCCAGCTTGTCGATACCGGTCTGCAGTGCCTTTCTGGCTTCTTCACCATAAATAATGTCTTTTGCCATTAGAAATTACCTCCTTATTCCACTACAGCAAGAATGTCGCTCTGTTTCACGATCGTGTACTTCTCGCCGTCTACTTTGATCTCTGTGCCCGAATACTTGCTGGTGATCACTTTGTCACCGGGCTTTACGAACATTTCGACCGTTTCGCCGTCTACTTTCCCGCCGGGGCCGACCGCGATCACTTCTGCGACCTCAGGCTTTTCCTGGGCGGATGCGGTAAGAAGGATACCGCTTTTTGTGGTTTCCTCTGCCTTGACAGTCTTAATAAGCACTCTGTCTGCAAGGGGTTTGATTGTCATAACTGTCACCTCTATAAAAATTTACAATTTCTATGTTAGCACTCTCTGTCCATGAGTGCTAAATCTATTTTAGCAAATATTTTCCATTTGTCAATAGTATTCGCAAATTTTTTAAAAAATAACTGCGCCCTGTACAAAAAAAAAGACAGACACCGTTTGTCTGTCTTCAAGTTCTTTATTTAAAGAACATATAATACCGGCACGGGATCATGCCGTTATAAAGTTTGCGCGTTTTGTCGGCGCGGCGGCCGAAATACGACTCGAACTGCTCGTCCGGACTGATCACGCCGTAGCTCCAGCCGCGCCGGTGGGGAAACTTCTGCCCCATCGTACGGTAAATATTCTGCGCTGTCTGTACGTCCAGCATGCGCTCGCCGTATGGCGGATTGGTGACCAGCGTGCCGCGCTCGGTCGATGGGGAAAACCCGGCGATGTCCTGCACCGAAAGGCGCATGAACTTTTCCACGCCGGCCTTTTTGGCATTTTCCCCGGCAAGCGCCACGGCTGACGCATCCGCATCGCTGCCGAAAGCTATAAAATCCGTATCCGTCTTGACGAGCGACTGCGCACGCTCTCGCTCCCGGCGCCAAACGCTTTCCGGAATCTTCTGCCAGTCCATACAGGCAAATGACCGCCCAAGCCCCGGTGCGATATGGTTGGCCAGCATAGCGCCCTCGATCAGAATCGTGCCGCTGCCGCAGAACGGGTCGTAAAGCATATGGTAATGGCGCAACCTGGAAAGGCTGCAAAGCGCGGCCGCCAGCGTTTCCTTCAGCGGCGCATCATTTGAAACAGCGCGGTAACCGCGTTTGTGCAGACCGGCGCCGGATGTGTCGAGCATTATGGATACGCGGTCTTTTAAAATAGAAAAACGGATCTGGTGCACCGGACCGCTTTCTTCAAACCAGTCGGCATGGTAGTGCGCCTTTAGGCTTTCCACAACGGCCTTTTTTATGATTTTTTGACAGTCCGGCACAGAGTGCAGCTTGGAATTCAAACTGTAGCCCTTGACCGGGAACGCATCTTTCCGGCCGAGAAAAGACGGCCAGTCGAGCCGCTTTACACCCTGGAACAGTTCTTCAAAGCTTTGTGCCTCAAATTCACCGAGCAAAAGCAAAATGCGCTCTGAAAAGCGTGAGCAAAGGTTGGCGCGCACCAGAATATCCTGCCCGCCGGCAAAAAGAACGCGGCCGTTTTCCGCACGCACATTTTGCGCTTCCATCCCGCGCAGTTCATCGGCAGCCAGGCCCTCCAGCCCGAAAATGCAGGGCGCGGCGTACTGCAGACTCATCATATCTCCCCCGATGCGTGGCGTGTGACGTGACAGCCCACGTTGACCGCGACCGGCAGGCCGGCAATATGCGTGGGATATGTTTCGATCGCAACAGACAGTGCCGTTGTGTTGCCGCCAAAGCCCTGCGGGCCGATATTTAAATCATTCAGCCGCTGCAAGATCGTATCTTCCATCGCTGCATAGGCCGGATCGTCATTTTTTCGGCTGACGCTGCGGCAGAGCGCCTTTTTTGCCAGCAGTGCACACAACTCAAAATCACCGCCGATGCCGACGCCGATGCAGACCGGCGGGCACGGATTGGAGCCGGCATTTTGAACCGTATCCACAACGAACGAAATAACATCCTCTTCCCCGGCGGCGGGCGTAAACATTTTGAGCGCGCTCATGTTCTCAGAACCAAAGCCCTTTGGCGCTACGGTAAGGCAGATATGGTCGCCGGGCACGAGGCGCGTATGCAAAACAGCCGGCGTATTATCCTCTGTATTGACACGTTCAAAAAGCGGATCACGCACCACGCTTTTGCGCAGCAAGCCGCGCGTATAGCCAAGGTGCACACCGGCGTTGACAGCCGCCTCAAAATCACCGGCAATATGTACATCCTGCCCCACCTCGGCAAACACAACGGCCATGCCTGTATCCTGACAGACCGGTATATTTAACTGCCGGGCAGCATCCATATTGCGCTGCAAATCGCCGAGGATGCTTTTGGCAAGCGTATTTTGCTCGCACTGCCAGCAGTCGGCAATGCGGCTTTCCAGATCTTTCGGCAAAATCTTATTGGCCTTTTCACAAAGTTCGGCCACCATTTCTGTGATGGCCGACGCCTGTACCTCTTTCATACAAAAACCTCACAAAAAAAGCCGAGTCACACTCGGCTTTTGATTATTGACTGGATGCAGCGTCGTAAAAAACGATCTCACCCGATTTGACATAGCCCTTTTCCCTGGCCTTTTGTTCAATGTATTCATCGCGGTTGTCAGACTGCAAAATAGCGGAAAGGCGCTCATTTTCAGCCTCTTGCTCCGCCAGCTGCTGCGTATAGTCGGCCTTTTGCTGCTTCAATCGGGCAGCGTTGCCGCTGAGGGAAGCGAAGCTTACGGCAAAGATGGAGACGCTCACCGTAATCGCCACAAGTGCGATGGCCTTAAAACCGAACTTTTTATTTCTGTTTTTCAGACGGAACTCATCGAACATGGGAATGACCTTTTTTCTTCTTTTTCTTTGCATGGGCAGACGGGCGTTTCTGCCTAAGTTTACGTTTAGTATATTTATTATATAATGACCCGGTACACTTTTGCAAGCCTTTTTTCAGAAAATTCACAAAGTGGCCTGCCGCAGCAGCAATTTTATGTATAAAGAACGCGATTTTTGTTACAAAAGCATCTAAAATGCGGCCGAGTGTGAAGCGCACAAGCAAAAGCGCCGCCAAAAAAACAGCAAAGAAAACGGCGCGCGGCGCGCCGTCATAGTAGGCAGCCAGACAGATAAAGCACAAAAATCCACACAACAAACAGTATAAAAAATCTGTCAAAAAGCGCACGGCACCGCGCCGGAAAATACGGGTAAACAGAAAAAACACATCGTAAAGCACGCCGCAAAGCGCCCCGAGCACGGCAAAAGCGATCAGTGCATCCGTCATCACTTAAAGAGTTTGGCGAAGAAGCCTTTTTTAGGTCCGCTTTTTTCAGAATAGATCACGGCGCTGATCGTGCCGGAGACCGCCATTGTCTCATTTTCCACGCTGAGGCGGTCGATGTGCAGTTTTTCGCCCCGGATCAGCACATTGCCGAGATTGGAAACGGCCGAAATCTCACTTTCGTTGAAATATTCCACATCGCTGATGCCGCCGAGTTCCGCCTTTTGCCTGTTTTCAATTTTTAAATAATTGTTTTTGAGCTCTTGTTCCATAGAAAAAGCCTCCCGGAATATAATATGCCGCTTCCGGGAGGCTTATGTTACAGGATTTCATACATGCTGTTTGCATCTTCTTTCAGCGCATGCTCCACGACCGACAGCACACGGTAACGGCGCGGCGTCTGCCCCATAGAAATTTTGATCTCATCGCCAGGCTTCACATCGTACGAAGCGCGCGCGACTTTGCCGTTTACCTCCACGCGGCCGGCGTCGCACGCCTCGTTTGCGACCGTACGGCGCTTGATGATGCGGGAAACTTTTAAATACTTGTCCA
Source organism: uncultured Oscillospiraceae bacterium (assembly GCA_900546735.1). GTDB lineage: Bacteria > Bacillota > Clostridia > Oscillospirales > Acutalibacteraceae > Scybalenecus > Scybalenecus merdavium. Next base: position 20,719 of record URDW01000010.1, on the reverse strand, counting down.
GTCTCATAAAATGCTCCAAAAAAATCCGCCGGAAGACCGGCGGACAAAATTTTTATTTTACAGCGTCCTTCAGCGGCTTGCCTGCCTTGAAGAAAGGCACTTTGGTGGCCGGGATCTGAATGGTCTCTTTTGTTCTGGGGTTCAGGCCGGTGCGTGCAGCACGGGTCTTCACATCGAATGTACCAAAACCTGCAAGTGCAACTTTGTCGCCGTCTTTCAGCGCCTCGGTAACCGCCTCAAAAACAGCGGAAACAGCCGCTTCGGCATCCTTCTTGGAAAGCTCTGTCTTTGCAGCAACAGCTGCTACAAGATCTGTTTTGTTCATTGAAAATTCCTCCATTTTCTTTTTTTATTTTAATTTTCAATTTTTTGCTTTGCCTGCTGCCAGAGGCGGTCGAATTCGTCCTGGCGCATAGTCTTTGGATCTATACCTGCCGCAGAGGCAAGTTCTTCACAAAGGGTGATACGGCGCACAAATTTCTCAGTGGCGGCGCTGAGCGCCTCCTCCGCATCCTGCCCGGCAAAACGCGCGGCATTAACGACTGAAAAAAGCAGATCGCCAAGTTCCTCCTGCACAGCAGCTGCGTCATTTGCGCCGGCAGCGGCCTGCAGTTCGGCACACTCTTCAGACACTTTGGAAAGCACCTCACTGAGTGCACCCGGCGGCCAGTCGAACCCGCACTTGGAAGCACGCGACTGCACTTTCTGCGCACGCATCAGCGCCGGAAGCTCTTTGGGCACTGCGTTTAAACGGTCTGCGGCGGAATGGTACTGCTTTTCGACCGCTTTCGCGTCGTTCCAGCTTTCCAGTGCCTGCGCCTCGTCTGCCGCGGTACGGCTGCCGAACACATGCGGATGCCTAAAGACCAGCTTTGCGGCAATCGCGTCAGCCACATCGGCAAATGTGAACCGGCCGGCCTCAGCCTCCATCTGTGCATGCAAGAGCACCTGCAAAAGCACATCGCCCAGTTCCTCTTTCAGCATAGAGGCGTCTTTTTTATGGATTGCTTCAATAGCCTCGTACGTTTCTTCTATAAAATTCTTTTTGATCGATTCATGTGTCTGCGCGCGGTCCCACGGGCAGCCGTCCGGCGCGCGCAAAAGCGCAACGATCTTAACCAGATCTTCTATAGTATACGTATCTTTAAACTCAAAATCCACGGCCATGTCGTGCCTCTGCTGTATCGGAATTTTTTATATAATACAATATTACAAGAGAAATTTCAAGACTTTCGCCTAAATTTAACATTTTCGTATCAAATTAAATGACTTTAGGTCAAGAATCCCGAAAAGGAACAAAAACACGACATAAATCGACAGCGACGCACCGGCTGCAAACAGTGTGTTAAGCCACTCTGCCCCAAAAACAGTTAGATTCTGCAGCACATTTGCGCCGAAATAAACAAGAAGCGACGCCAGAAACGGCCGCAGAATACAGCCGGCGAACCGGATCTTAACGCCGGTCTTTTTATGAAAAGCGGCAGAACACCACACCAGTGTAAACAAAGTCCCAAGAAAAGACGACAGCGCAAAGCCGCACATGGCGAGCTGCGTTTTGCACAGCAGGAAATTCCCGGCAACCTTTACGGCCGCACCAAGCGCAAACGGCAGGATCGTGTCTTTGCCGAGCCCGGCGCTCTGCAGGGCGCACACATACGGCGACAGCATGGCGTAAGTGACCATGGTAAAGCCGAACAGCGCCAAAACGTCGGCGCCGGCGCCGGCAATGTCCGGATTGCTTTGGCCGTAAATCACATCGATCAGCTGTCCCGGCATGGCGGCAAAGCAGAAACCCGCACCGCCGCCGAGGATCACAGAGAACTTTAAGACCGTCTCCATATAGTAAGCACAGTTTTCCTTTTGACGCAGCGCCAGCGTGCTGCTGATGGCCGGCACGACCGCCACGCCGAGCGCACCAGCCAGCATTGGCACCAGGTTTTTAAAATCCAGCACCGTATTATAAACGCCGAACAGGTACGTCGGGATGTCGCCGTCTGCCGTGCCCGAAAGCTCGATCGGCACGGCATAAACCGTTTTTAAAAATGCCGTATCCATATTTTCCAGGCAGTAATTTATGCTGGACTGCTCCAGGATATTCGCAATGCCGGACACGGCTGTGGCGGCAGCGATCGGCAGCGAAAGGCGCACCAGTTCACGGCAAGTCGCTTTTTTGACCGGCGCCGCCGCTTTTTTCAGGAGTTTTTCTTTCTGGTTGACAGCCTCCAGATAAAAATAAGAGATCGCATCCCCAATCAGCACACCGCCGAGCGAAGCGGCGGAAGTGAGCGGATAGATCAGGCTGAGCGCGTCCATTTCACTCTGAGCCGTTTGCCCCAGAACCGTGCCCGAAGTCAGGAATTCTTCGTAAAGCGCGCCCATGGCCAGACGTGCAAGCAGCACGCCGAACACCGCTTTAAACAAACTGTCGATCAGCTGCGACACCGCCGTAGGCGTCATGTTCATGCGCCCCTCAAACACACCGCGGCGCGCGCCGCTCAGACACGAAAACACAATGGACGGCGCAAGCGCAAGAATGCAGTAAAATGCCCCGCTGCCGCCGCCCACATAAATACAGTAAGGCCACGCAAGCAGCAGCAGAAGCGCCATCGCACCGCAGCCGAGCAGCAGCATCAGCCGAAAGGATGCTTTGCGCAGCGCGCCGATCTTCGCCAGATCGTTTGTGGCAGAAGCCTCGCTGACCAGCTTGGAAACCACGACCGGCAGCGCGCCCATGCAGACAGCATGGAATGGGATAAACAGATTATAGGCAATGCCGAAATAACCGCGCCCTGTAGCGCCGATCAAGGACGTCAGCGGAATTTTGTAAAGCACGCTGATGACTTTGACCAGCACGGTAGACACGACCAGCAGGCATGCGTTTGAAACGTAGCTTTTTCTTTTCACCCGATCACCCGATAAAGACAAAAAAATAAGGACTGTTTGCTTGAAACAGTCCTTTCGCTTATTCTTATGCACAAAGAAACGGCTTAAAATGTTTTTTTCGATTCTTCCAGTTCCGCCGTCAGCGCTTCGATCTTGCTTTTTTGCTGCGTGATCTCCTCAAACTTTACGTTAATGTCCACGTCGCTGACCTCATGGCCGTTCTTTGCATCGTAAAGCATATGGCCAAAATCCTCGTAAAGCCGGGAAAGCTTGCTTTTGCTGTCGAGCAGTTCAATGCGCTTTTTCGAGACTTCGAGTGCACTGGCGCCGCGGCGTGAAAGCTCTTCGGCCACATTTTTGGTTTTGGAGATCATATCGTCAAAATTCATATTTTTCGTTTTGTTGATAAACTCATCAAAGTTGCTCATAGCGTTACCTCGCTTCTCTTTATAAGTCCCGTACATGCCGAATATATCTTTATTATATGCAAATACACTGCCTTTTTCAAGGCCTGCCTACAAATTCTTCCAAAAGTGAGCCTTTCGGAACAACGCAGCGCGGCACAGACGGCAATTCTGACGCAGCCCGCAGCAGCCGCGCAGCATCCTTCGCGTAAGGCGTGCCCTGTGCTGCCGGCAAAAGCGCGCGGACATCGGCCGACAACAGCGCACACTCATAACCGATAAACGTATTCAACCGGTAAGCAGCCCGGTCGCGATACGGCAGCAGCGACTTTTCCTCGTTTTTCACAACATTGTCCCAAAGGCGGTAGGTGTTTTCGACCGAACTGCCGCGGAAGCGGTAATCGCGCACGATACGGCGCAGAAAACGAAGATCGCGCTTGCTGAAAAGCACGCTGCCGTTTTGCACGACCTCTTCTTCTACATCAATAAACATCGTCTGCACTTTCTGGCCGGAAAACGCGTGCAGCACCTGCGGGTGCAGGGCGTGGATGCCCTCCACGATCAAGAAATCGTCCGGCGCAAGCGCCGCGGTGCGGCCGCTGTCCACACGCCTGCCCTGCAAAAAGTCGAAGCGCGGCAGGCGCGTCTCCTGCCCATTCATCATTTGGGCAAGCTGGCTGTGCAAAAGTTCCAGGTTCAGTGCCTCGATGGCATCGAAATCCACATTTTCACCGTACATGGCACGCTGATCGTCCACATTGTGAAAATAATCGTCCAGGGACAGATTGTAAACCCTGCCGGGCACACTGGCCAGCAGCTGCGCAGCCAGTGACGAAGTCGTTGTTTTGCCGGCACACGACGGCCCGGCGATCAAAAGCGCACGACAGCCAGATTCGCGAATGCCGGCACAAATGCTTTCCAAATCGTGCCGGTAGCGCGCCTCACATGCCTGCACAAAAGCAGAAAGCTCGGTGTTTACGGCCCTATTTAACGCATCCAGTTCAACCATAATCTATTTATATTCCTCATAAAATTCAGATATGCGCGCTTTGCGCTGCAGCATTTCGTCAAAGCGGCTTATGTACTCATAAGGATATTTGAAATTGTAGATCCGTTCGATCTGCGCACCGCCCGGCGCACGCAGTTTGGTGACCGCGCCGGCGCCGCAGCCGAACACGCTGTGTGTTTCATCCATCATGTACACATTGTAAAGGCTGTCCATATCCGGTTTGCACCAGCCGACATTTTCCAGGTTGCCGACCGATTTGCTCTGGCGGTACATATAGTAAGGGTAATACCCGGCCGCACGCAGCGCGGCGGCACTGTAGCTGACCATTTCGTCCGTATCGGCGGCGCTGCAAAGCTTTTTGCCCCCACCGGCTAAAAACGAAGCCGTTTTCACCGCCAGTGTATGCACCGTAATGTTTTCAGCGCCAAGACGGATGGCCGTGTCCACACTGTTTGCAAAAGACGCGGGGTCATCCTCCGGCAGGCCGGCGATCAGATCCATATTGATACAGGAAAAGCCGCACGCGCGCGCCAGTTCAAAAGCACGCAGCGTATCGTCCGGCGTATGTGCCCGGCCAATGGCCTGCAGTACACGGTCGGAAAAGGACTGGGGATTGATGCTGATGCGTGCGACGCCTGCATTTTGAATAGCCATCAGCTTGTCGCGCGTGATCGTGTCGGGCCGGCCGGCTTCCACCGTGTATTCGCGCAGGTGCGACAAATCAAACGACGAACGCACGGCGGCAAACAGCACCGAAAGCTGCTCGGCCGACAGCGTTGTCGGCGTGCCGCCGCCAAAGTAGACCGTTTCCAGCCGAAGCCCGAGACTGCGGGCGATCTCGCCGGCGGCCGCGATCTCCTGCACCAAAAGTTCCACATACGGCTCCACCAGCTTTTTGGCGCTGCCGGCCTCTACCGAATGCGACACAAACGAACAGTAAGCGCAGCGTGTCGGACAAAACGGTATGGCAATATAAAGCGAAAAAGAATCCGGCTTAGACAGCGCGATCAAGCGGTTCTCGTGTGTCATGACCTCGCTTGCGAGCTGCGCCTTTTCCGGGCTGACGAGCAGGCGTGTCTGAAAATCCTGCACCGCCCCCTCGCGCCCGAGTGCAGACGCAATACGGTGCATCAACTTGGCCGGGCGCACGCCGGTCAGCACGCCCCATTTCGGCACGATGCCGCTGACGGTGCACAGCACACGGTAAAGCGCGCGGGCGGCAGCCACATCGGCGCCGTACGGTTCGAGCGCTTCACGGTCCTGCACGCCGGTATCGCCGACACGGCCCTGGACGAGCACGGCATCCTCTTTTACCAAAATGTGCAACTGTGCCTGCGGCTGCGGCACAAAAGCGATCTTTTCAAACGGATAGAAAACGCGGCACAAACATTCCATTTCATGGCGAAGCGCCGGCATATTCGTATATAAAAGCATAATTACCTCAAATAAGTGTTGTAGCGGCGCTCAAAGTCCAGCGTGGAAGCTTGGCCGTGGCCGGGATAGACTGTATAGTCACCAGCAAGCGCAGCCAGGCGCTGCAGGCTGGCGCGCATTTCAGTGCTGCTGCCGCCCGGAAAATCTGTACGGCCGCAGGAAAGGCGGAACAGCGTGTCGCCGGTAAAAAGCGCGTTACCGCACAGATAGCAGACACCGCCGCGCGTATGGCCCGGTGTAGCCAGCACCCGTATCTCGGTCTCGCCGAGACGGATCACCTTGCCGTCGCGCAAAAAGAAATCGGCTCGGCACGGCGTTTGCCTGCGGTCTTTCAGCGTAAACACAGCCAAAGAAAGCTTTGAACTTTCGAGCATCGGCCCGTCCGGCTCGCCGATATAGACCATCGCCTTCCAGTGCTCCCTGGCCTGCAGCACGCCGAGAATATGGTCATAATGACCATGGGTCAAAAGAATATACTGCACATCGGCGTCACCGACAAACGACACCAGATCTGCATTGAAATCCGGGCAGTCGATCAGTGCGCTTTTGCCGCTTGCCTCGTCGGTCAAAAGGTAGCAGTTATTGTCCATGCTGCCCATCGTCAGTGTTTTGATTTGCATCATTTCAGCTCCCTGGAATCCAGTAAGATCGTGACCGGCCCGTCATTGAGCAGGCGCACCTTCATGTCTGCCCCGAACACGCCGGTCTGCACATCGCACACGCCCGCCGCTTTCAGGCCGTCAGCAAAATACATATAAAGCCGTTCTGCCTCGGCCGGCGGCGCCGAATCCGTAAACCCGGGACGGCGGCCGTGCCGGCAGTCGGCAAGCAGTGTGAACTGCGACACGACGAGCGCGCTGCCGCCGGTGTCCAAAAGCGAAAGGTTCATTTTGCCCTGCGCGTCCTCAAACACGCGCAGATGCGGCACTTTTTTCAAAAGCTTGTCGGCATCAGCCTCAGTATCGCCGGATTGCACGCCGAGCAGGATCAAATAGCCGGGGCCGACAGACGAAACCACGCTGCCGTCCACCGTGACCGATGCCTCGCTGACGCGCTGTAAAACCGCTTTCATCACTCACCGTTCCTTTCAATATGATACACGCCGTTGATTTTGTAAAGGCGCGATACGATGCCCTCCAGATGCTCGCGCCCATTTACACAAAGCACGATCGTTGTGATGCAGTTGCCGTCGTTGATCGGGCGTGCGTTGAGCGACTGGATCTTGACATGCATATTTGAAAGCGCCATGGTGATATCGAGCACCACGCCGTCGCGGTCGATCGCGTACACATTCAGCGTGGAGACGGCTTCCACCTTGACCGATGCGTCCCAGTGCGCCGCGACCCAGCGCTGCGGTTCCGGGGAATTTTCAATATCTTTCGGCACATTCACACAGTTGCGCCGATGGATCGTAAGTCCCCTGCCCCGCGTGATGAAGCCGATGATCTCATCGCCGGGCACCGGATTGCAGCACTGCGCCATGTTGATCAGGCAGTTGTCGATGCCCTCCACCACAATGCCGCCGCTGCTCTTGGACGGCTTAGAGGAGATCTCCATATAATTGCTGCTCTTGGCAGCCGGCGTATGGCGCCAGTTGCGGGTGTACTCCTCTTTGATGCTGGGCATCAGCTTGGAAATATTCAGGCCGCCGTAACCAAGCGCCGCATAAAAATCATCTACGCTCTGGCAGTGCTGTTTTTCGGCAATGCGCCTGATAAACTTTTCGTAATCGTCGTTTTCAAAGCGGATATAATTGCGCTTGAACTCGTTTTCCACCTGCGCGCGGCCGCGGCCTATATTTTCTTCGCGGCGCTCGCGCTTGAACCAGGAACGGATCTTGTTGCGCGCTTCACCGGTCTTTACGATCGACAGCCAGTCGCGCGACGGGCCCTTGCCGGGCTGCTTGGACAAAATAACTTCTACACGTTCGCCGGTTCTGAGCTTATAGTCGATCGGCACGATGCGGCCGTCCACCTTAGCGCCGGCCATTTTGTTGCCGACTTCTGTATGGATCGCATACGCAAAGTCGATGACCGTGGAGCCGTTTGGCAAACACTTGACCTCGCCCTTCGGGGTGAACACATAGATCTCCTCCACCGAAAGGTCGGTTTTGATGCTGCGCACCATATCGTCCGGGTCTACCGATTCCTCGCCGGTCTCCAGCATACGGCGCACCCAGGCCAGGCGCGCGCCCATGTCGGTATTGGCCTTGCCGGAACCGGAAAGCTTGTATTTCCAGTGCGCGGCGATACCGAACTCGGCCGTGCGGTGCATTTCCCAGGTACGGATCTGCACCTCAAACGGAATACCCTTGTACATGACCGTGGTGTGCAGCGACTGATACATGTTGGGCTTCGGCGTGGAGATATAGTCTTTAAAACGGCGCGGCAGCGGCGTAAACATGTCGTGAATGATGCCGAGCACATTGTAACAGTCAATGACGGTATTCACAATGATGCGCACCGCATAAATGTCGTAGATCTCGTCAAACGACTTGTTTTTCATGTAGAGCTTGCGGTAAATGCCGTGCACGCTCTTGACACGGTGCGTGATCTGCGCACCGTCGATATTTTGGATGCGTTCCTGGATAGACTTCGTGATCTCGTCCAAAAACTTCTCGCCGTCGGCCGTCTTCATTTTTAGGCTGTCTTCAATTTCCTGGTAGCCGATCGGGTCCAGGTAAGAAATGGCGATGTCCTCCAGCTCGTCTTTAAACTGCCGGATACCGAGGCGGTGCGCGATCGGCGCGTAAAACTCCAGCGTTTCCAGGCTTTTTTCACGCTGTTTATAATCCGGCCAGTACTTGGCCGTGCGCATATTATGCAGCCGGTCGGCCAGCTTGATGATGATCACGCGGATGTCCTCGTTCATGGCCATGAACATTTTGCGGATGTTTTCGGCCTGCACCTCTTCGCGCGTTGTCAGCGGAATTTTACCGAGCTTTGTAACGCCATCGACCAGAAGCGCCACTTCGTCGCCGAAATCCTTTTTGATGTCGTCGAGCGTTACGCTTGTGTCCTCCACCACATCGTGCAGCAGCGCGCCGATGATACACTCGTTGTCCATACCGAGTTTAAACAAAATCTCCGCCACAGCGACCGGGTGCATGATATACGGTTCGCCGGAACGGCGGAACTGCCCCGCATGCGCAGCCTTTGCCACCTGATAAGCATGTTCGATCCTGTCGCAGTCATACTGACCGGTCTGCTTGACCTGTGCAAAAAAGTCGTCAAAACCGTCGTCATACGTCTGCGGTTCTGATTTTGTCATGCGAAGCCCTCCTTTTCAGCGCCTGCACCGTCGGCGTGGCCATTAAGTCGGCCTTACCGCTGTGACTGAGCAGGCAGATATATGGTTCCATACGGATTAGTTTGCAGTCACAAAACGCACTTATGCAGTACATTAGCGCACTGTAAGAAATTTTTCCCTGCAAGCGGAAATAAAGGTCGTCTGCACAAAGGTGCAGTGCAGGGTGTTTTTTCAAGAAACTGTAAACAAGCACAAACGCATCGCGCGGCGGCGTCAGGTCGCCGGGCACAAGGCCGCGTTCTGCCCGCTCATAAACATCTTTTTCTTCAAAATAACGCGCCGTGTCGGCGCCGTGCAGGCGCACATCGGCCGCACGGAGCGACACATACTGCCTGCCTTTATACAAATTGACCGAAATTTTGACGGCCAAATCGATTTTATCACCCACCACATAGGCAAAACGGTCTGCCGGCACGCCGAAAAGCGCCGCCTGCATGCGCACGCCCTTTTTAACGGCCTCGATTCGCACATGCTGCCCGTTTTCACCGAGTGGGCGCAGTCCCGTGATTTCAAAATTGTAAAGGCCGAAAACCGCCTCTTCATTGCCGGCGCCGAACGGCTGCAATGTCTCCAGGCTTTGGGCAAGCGCCAAATTGGCATACTGCACAGCCAGCTTGCAATCGATGTGTAAAACCGGCACGGGCATAGCGTCCAGCGAATCGGCATAGGCGTTGATGGCCTGCGCAAACGCATCGATCCGGTCACTCGGCAAAGACAGTCCCGCCGCCATCGGGTGGCCGCCGAACTGTGTTAAAAGAGACGCGCAGGCGGACAGCGCCTCATAAATATTGAAGCCCTCCACGCTGCGGCAGGAACCGTGTGCTTCGCCATTTTCACCCACGGCAAAAACGATGCAGGGCTTGGCATAGCGTTCGCAGATATGCGCAGCGGCTATGCCGATCACCCCGGGGTGGTACGATGCACCGGAAAAAACAAGTACGCGCCGGCGCAAACGTGCCGGTTCACGGACAAGCAGTTCTTCTATTTCCTGTGTGATCTGCGTATCGAGCGCACGGCGACGGGCGTTTTCCTGGTCAAGGATAGCCGCCATTTCCAGCGCCTCGGCATAATCTTCGCTGATCAGCAGCTTAACCGCCGCATCAGCGCTGCCGAGCCGGCCGGCCGCGTTGATGCGCGGCACAATACGAAAAGCCACATCGCCGGCCGAATAGCTGCGCGCCTGGTCGCCGATCACACTGCGCAGCGCCTGCACGCCCGGACGCGGCGAACGGTTCAACATCTGCAGCCCGGCTTTGACCAGAGCGCGGTTTTCCCCAAGCAGCGGCACAATGTCGCCGATCGTACCGATGGCGGCCAGATCACCGTAAGCCTCTAGGATCTCATCGGCCGAGCCGTGCAGCGCACAGACCAGTTTAAACGCCACACCGGCGCCGGAAAAATCGGTAAATTCCAGATCGCTTTGCAGATGGGGATCAATGACCGCATCCGCCTGCGGCAGCTGCGGCGGGATCTGGTGGTGGTCGGTAATGATGACCTGCATGCCAAGACTTTTGGCAACGGCCACCTCATCTACGCACGCAATGCCGTTGTCGACCGTGATCAAAAGCTTTGCGCCGCGCTCGGCAATGCGTTCGATTGCATCGGCATGCATGCCGTACCCTTCGCCCTCACGCTGCGGAATATAAAAAAACACATCGGCGCCGATCGTATCCAGATAGGAATACAGCAGCGCCGTAGCCGTTGCCCCGTCGCAGTCAAAGTCGCCGTAAATGCAGATTTTTTCGCCATTGTCGGCAGCCTGCTCGATCAGCTGCACAGCCGCCTCCATGCCGGAAAGCAAAAACGGGTTCATCAGCCGCACATCGTCGCTTAAAAACTCGCTGACCTGCACGTCATCGGTCAGCCCGCGTTCGACGAGAATATAGGCGACAAACGGATCAATATCGAATTTTTCAACCAGATGTAAAGCCCGCTCCCGGTCTGCACCGGCGACTTTCCAGATTCTTGGCGTCATGAATTTTTATCTACCTGATGAAATGTTTTCAAATTGCCGCTTTTCGCCGCGCGGCGGTCCAGCTCCTGCTGTACATCCTCAAGCGATACGCCGCGCTCGGCCATCATCACCAAAACATGGTAAAGCAGGTCTGAAATTTCGCCGACAAGTTCCGCTTTTCGGCCGTTTTTCGCAGCGATCACGACCTCGGTGCACTCCTCGCCGACTTTTTTCAAAATTTTATCAATGCCCTGTGCAAACAGGTAGGAAGTGTAGGAATTTTCCGCCTGGGCGTCACGCCGCTCTAAAATCGTTTCGTATTCGCGTTTAATATAGTCCACTTTTAAAACTCCTTCAACAGATTGAAAAAACAGGAATGGCTGCCGGTATGGCAGGCGCTGCCCGTTTGAGTAACGGTGATCAGCAGTGTGTCATTGTCGCAGTCCGCATAAATTGCATGGATCTTCTGCACATGGCCGGAAGTTGCGCCCTTGTTCCAAAGGCAGCGGCGCGACCGGCTCCAGAACCAGGTGTAACCGGTCTCAAGCGTTTTCTGCAGGCTTTCCTCGTTCATGTAGGCAAGCATCAGCACCTCGCCGGTCTCCTTTTCCTGCACAACGGCCGGGATCAGTTCCGATTTTTCAAAATATTTTTTCAGATCAGGCATGTTCACAGACCTCCACCGCTTCTTTTAAATTTACCGTTTCAGAATAGATCGATTTGCCGCAGATGGCCGCATAAAGACCCATGTCACAGAGACGGCGCAGATCGTCCATACAAGAAATACCGCCGGAGGCCGTGATGCGGCAATGCACCGCCGCCTGCAGCTCGGCAAGCTGCTCAAAATTCGGGCCGGCCAGCGTGCCGTCCTTTGAAATATCGGTAAAAATTATATTTTCAACACCGCTTTTTTCCATCTGCACGGCCAGATCTGTAAAATAGACATCTGAGCCGTCTACCCATCCCTCCGCCGCCACGAAACCGTTTTTCGCATCGATGCCGACGGCGATCTTTTCACCGTATTTGCGCACCGCAGTGCGCACCAGCTCCGGTTCTTTCAATGCGACAGAGCCGAGTATGACCCGGGAAATGCCCGCGGACAGATAAAAATCAATGTCTTCCATCGTGCGGATACCGCCGCCGAGTTCTACTTTTAAACCGGTATTTTGCACCACGGACAGTACCGGCGCCGCATTGACCGGCTTTTTGGCGAGCGCGCCGTCCAGATCGACCATATGCACCCAGGAGGCGCCGTCTTTTTCAAACGACTGCGCCGTTTCCAGCACATCACCGGCCACCTGGTGCGCCGTGGAAAAATCGCCCTGATAAAGGCGCACCGGCTTGCCCGCGCGCATGTCGATGGCAGGAAAGATCAGCATCAGAGCACCCCTTTCGTGGAGAGCACATCCTTACCGGCCGGTGTGCAGGCCGTGTGCATGGCGTGTGCCAGCGCTTTAAAAAGCGCCTCGATCGCGTGGTGCGCATTGGTGCCGTAAAGCAGCTTGGCGTGCAGCGTAATGCCGCCGTTTACAGCAAAAGCGCGGAAAAACTCCTCGGTACAGCACGTTTCATAGCTGCCGCAGCGCTCCTGCAGAAAATCGGCGTCAAACACAAGAAACGGACGGTTGGAGAGGTCCAGGCTGCACATGGCAAGGCTTTCATCCATCGGCACAAAAAACGTGCCGTAGCGCGTAATGCCGGAAAAGTCGCCGAGCGCCTCGTGAAACGCACGGCCAAGCGCAATGCCGGTGTCCTCCACCGTGTGGTGCGTGTCCACCTGCAAATCGCCGCGCACGATGACCTTTAGGCCAAAACCGCCGTGCACGCCGAACGCCGTTAGCATATGGTCAAAAAAGCCGATGCCGGTAGACACCTCTACGGCGCCGCCGTCCAGATTCAGTTCCACATGGATCTGCGTTTCTTTTGTGTTTCGTTCAACCGTTGCGCTTCTCATAGTATGCTCCTTACTCAAAACGGACTTTGATGCTGTTGGCGTGCGCCGTCAGCCCCTCGGCCTCGGCCAGGCACTGAATGTCCCTGCGCGCCTTGGAAAGCTCTTCGCCCGTATAATAGATGAAACTGGATTTTTTCAGAAAACTGTCGACCGACAGCGGCGAGAAATAACGCGCCGTGCCGCTGGTCGGCAAAACATGGTTGGGGCCTGCATAGTAGTCGCCGAGCGGTTCCGGGCTGTAATTGCCGAGGAAAACAGACCCGGCATTGTCCACAAGCCCCACATAAAACAGCGGGTTTTCCACGCAAAGCTCCAAATGCTCCGGCGCAAACTCATCGGCAAACGCCAGCGCCTGCCGGATCGTGTCGCACACAATGATCTGGCCATAATCGTTTAAGGAGCGCTCTATGATCTCCTGACGCTCCAAATATTTGACCTGGCGCTCGATCTCGCGCACCGTTGCCCTGGCCAGATTTTCAGAAGTCGTGATCAAAACGGCGCTCGCCATCGGGTCGTGTTCGGCCTGGCTCATCAGGTCTGCCGCCAAAAACGGCGCCTGGGCCGTTTCGTCGGCAACGATCAGGATCTCGCTCGGGCCGGCGATCATGTCTATATCGACCGTACCGTAAAGCAGGCGCTTCGCCGTGGCCACAAAAATGTTGCCGGGGCCGACGATCTTGTCCACTTTCGGCACCGTATCCGTACCGTAAGCGAGCGCCGCCACAGCCTGCGCGCCGCCGATCTGAAACACGCGGTCGACGCCGGCAACGGCCGCAGCCGCCATAATGGCCGGGTTCGGCTGGCCGTCTTTCCCGGGCGGCGTGACCATAACGATCTCGCCCACGCCGGCGATTTTGGCCGGAATGGCGTTCATCAAAACAGACGACGGGTACGCCGCTGTACCGCCGGGCACATAAATGCCCACACGGTGCAGGCCGCGGATGCGCTGGCCAAGCACCACGCCGCTTTTCTTTGTGGTCATCCAGCTTTGCTGCACCTGACGCGCGTGAAAATCGCGGATGTTTTCCGCCGCATGCAAAAGCGCCTGTTTAAACGACTCGTCGGCCTCGTCCAGATAGACCGCCAGATCTTCCTTTTCAAGCACGGTCTGTTTGGGCAGACGGCCGTCAAAGCGCATCGTATACTCGCGCACTGCCTCGTCGCCGAACCTGCGTACATTTGCGATGATATCGTTGACGACATCGGTCACTTTCTGGTCTGTTTCGCTGCTGCGTGCTTTCAGCTGGCGCAGCAGCTCATATTCGTTTTTGCCGTTTGCTTTGATGATCTTCATTTTGTACACTCCTACTCCGTCACCTGGCTGGCACAGGCAAGATCCTGCAAGAATTCTTCGATCTCTGCCTTGCGCAGCTTCATAGACGCCATATTTACGATCACGCGGGCAGAGATCGGCATGATCTCGCGCACGATTTCCAGCCCGTTTTCCTTTAATGTGGAACCGGTCTCTACAATGTCCACAATGCCGTCGGCAAGACCGAGCAGCGGCGCAAGCTCCACGCTGCCCTCGATTTTGATGATGTCCACATCCATGCCGATGCTTTCAAAATAAGTGGAGGCCACTTTCGGGTATTTAGAGGCAATGACCTTGCGCTTATAGCCGCTGAAAAAGTCGGTGCCTTTCGGGCAGGCCAGTGCAAAACGGCACTTGCCGATATCCAGATCGAGCACCTCAAAAAATGCGCTTGCATGTTCAGCGATCGTGTCCTTGCCGACAATGCCGATGTCGCACACGCCGTGTTCCACATAAGTGATCACATCCGGTGCTTTTGCGAGCACCGCCTCATACCGGTCGACCGGCAGGATCAGCCGGCGGCCTTTATTTTCCAGCTCGCCGGTGTCAAGCCCCATGGTCTTGAACAGCGAGACAGACGACTTTTCGAGCCGGCCTTTCGTCAGTGCAATGCGCACCGGGCGGTCAATATTGATTTTTTCACAAAGCGCGGTACACATGGCGGTAACGTCTACGCCAAAGCCGATGGCCGGCGCATCACAGCCGAACGTGCCGAGCAGGTTGTCGTAACGCCCGCCGGAAAGCACCGTGTGGCCGGTGCCGACCGTATAGCCGCGGAAGATAACGCCGGTGTAGTAATTGCTGCGGTTGACAAGGCCAAGATCGATCGAGACCACATCCTGCAAGCCCTTTTGCAGCAGTTCATCATAAAGGCGCTCCAGGGCATCCAGACAGGCCAGCGCGGCCGTGCCGCGGTAAAGGCTGCGCGCCGTTGCAAACACTTCGCGTCCGCCGAAAAGGCGCGGCAGTTTTTGCAGCAGTTCTTTCTCGCTGCTGTCCGGCAGGCGGTCAAGCAGGTCGCCGAGCGCCGCATAATTTTTGGACTCGATCAGGCGGCAGATGTCTTCGCGCGTGTGCACATCCAGCTGCATACGATCAAGCACGGCGTTGAAAAAGCCGGCATGTCCAAGCTCGATACGAAACGCTTCGGGCGAGCAGGCGTGCATCGTCTCAGCCGCAAGGGCAAGCACCTCCATGTCGCTTTCGCTGCCGCCTTCGCCGATCAGCTCAATGCCGCACTGGCTGATCTCGTTCATGCGGCCGGACAGGCTTTTGTTGCGGACGAATACATTTTGGTTGTAGTAAAGCCGCACCGGAAAATCGTTTTTGCCAAGCCTTGTGGCCACCATGCGCGCGATCGGCGCCGTGTTATCCGGGCGCAGCACCGTCAAACGGCCGCGGCTGTCCGACAGCTTGTACATATCCTCCGGCAGTATACCGGTGTTGTCGCTGTCAAACACGTCGAAAAATTCGATCGTGGGGGTAATGACCTTTTTATAGGCATGCGCTTCAAACACAGAGGTGATCGCGTTTTCCACGCGGATCTTCTGTTCGCTTTCCTCAAAGAGGAAGTCGCGCGTGCCCTCGGGGGTGATTTTGGAATATCTTTTCATAAAAAATGTTCTCCTGGTACTTTAATGCGCTAATGTGCTACTATGCTACCACATGAAACAGAATCTGTCAAGTTCTCAGAAAAAGGAGATCTGGCTAGATTCCGGCATATCGCCAAGCGCGCCGAGTTCGCGCAGCGAGTCCACCGTGGATTTGCCGATGTGAGCACGCTCCATCAGGTCGTCACAGGAGACGAAGTCGCCGTTGCCGTCATCGCGGGCGGCCGCGATCGCTTTCGCCGCGTTTTCACCGATGCCGCTGATCGCACCGAACGGCAAACGGATCTTGCCGTCTTCGATCTTATACACACGGGAATCGGACTTATAGATGTCGACCGGCAGAAATGCAATGCCGCGTGCCAGCATCTCGTTAACGATCTGCAAAACGGTGGCCGTGTCCTGCTCTTTGGCCGTTGCATTTTGATTTTTATTGATCTCCTCAATACGCGCGCGCACGGCGGCTTTGCCGCGCAGCGCCGTAGGTGCATCCAGATCGCCGCCGCGCACCGTAAAGAATGCGCTGTAGTATTCGACCGGATAGTAGATTTTATACCAGCCAAGGCGCAGCGCTGCAATGACGTAAGCAGCAGCGTGCGCTTTCGGGAACATGTACTTGATCTTCATACAGGAGTCGATATACCACTCTTCCACATTATGGGCGCGCATATCGGCCTGCAGTTCCTCAGTCAGTTTAGCGGGGGCTTTGCCCTTACGCACGATCTCCATGATATTAAACGCCGTTTTCGGCTCCATGCCCTTGTGCAGCAGGTAGGTCATAATGCTGTCACGCGTACCGATAACCTCGGAGATGTCGCAGGTGCCGTTTTTGATCAGTTCCTGCGCGTTGCCGAGCCACACGTCGGTGCCGTGGGAAAGGCCGGAGATCTGCAAAAGGTCAGAAAAAGTTTTGGGCTGTGCTTCCGTCAGCATACCGACCACAAAGCCGGTGCCCATTTCCGGGATCGACAGCGTGCCGGTCGGGCAACCAATGTCTTCAGGCGTAACGCCGAGCGGTTCGGTGGAGGTGATCAGCTTATAAAGCTGCGGGTCGCAAAGATCGACCTGCATGACCGGGATGCCGGTCGCATCCTCCAAAAACTTATAAAGCGTCGGCACATCGTGGCCGAGCTCGTCCAGCTTTAAAAGCGTGTCATGCAGCGAGTTTTTAAAGTCGTAATGCGTGGTCAGCGTGCCCTTGGACGCGTCGTTCGATGGGTACTGAATGGGCGTAAAATCTTCCACATCATACTCGCTGGGCACAACGACCATGCCGCCGGGGTGCTGCCCCGTGGTGCGCTTGATGCCGGTGCAGCCGGCTGTCAGGCGGTTTTCCTCTGCCCGGCTGACGGTGATGCCGCGCTTTTCCAGGTACTTTTTCACATAGCCGTAAGCCGTTTTATCGGCCACGGTGGCGATCGTACCGGCTTTAAACACATGGGTCTTGCCGAACAGTTCTTCCGTAAATTTATGGATCTGGCTCTGGCAGTCGCCGGAGAAGTTCAGGTCGATATCCGGCTCTTTGTCGCCGTCAAAGCCCAGGAACGTTTCAAACGGGATCTCGTGGCCGTCGCGGTTCATCGGCGTGCCGCAGTGCGGGCAGTTTTTCGGCGGCAGGTCAAAGCCGGAACCGTAGCTGCCGTCCAGAATAAACTCACTGTGCTTACAGCTTGGGCACACATAGTGCGGAGCAAGCGGATTTACCTCAGATATACCGGCCATGTGCGCCACGAAAGACGAACCGACCGAACCACGCGAACCGACCAGATAACCGAGTTCCTCAGACCGGTGCACAAGCCGCTTGGCGATAACATACAAAACGGCATAGCCGTGCTTTATAATAGAATCCAGTTCTTTTTGCAGACGGGTGGACACAAGTTCCGGCAGATCCTCGCCGTACATCTCTTTGGCACGCTGCCAGCAGATGTCGGTCAGTTCCTGTTCGGCGCCGTCGATGTGCGGCTGGAACGTGCCGGGCGGGATCGGCGGCAGGTCGTCTTCGATCATGTCGGCGATTTTTGCCGGGTTGTCCACGACAAATTCTTTGGCGCGGTCGCCGAAATAGGCAAATTCCTGCAGCATCTCATCCGTTGTTTTGAAATAAAGCGGCGCCTGCATGTCGGCATCGTCAAAGCCCTTGCTGTCCATAATGATGGCGCGGAACTTGGCGTCCGTTTCATTGAGAAAATGCACGTCGCCGGTCGCCACGGTCATTTTGCCGAGCTCGTCGGCAATGCGCACAATGCGGCGGTTGATGTCGTTCAGATCCTCTTCCCCGCGGATATCGGCATAAAGGTCCTTGTCCGAGCGGATCATAAACGCGTTGTTGCCATTCGGCTGGATCTCCAGATAATCGTAAAAGGAAGCGATCTCTTTCACCGTCGCGTCGTCTGCCTTATGTACAATGGCCTGGTAGACCTCGCCCTGCTCACAGGCAGAGCCGATCAGAATGCCGTTGCGGTGCGCCTTCAGCGCCGATTTGGGGATCAGCGGCCGGTTTTTAAAATACTGCACGTTAGAGGCGGAAATGTGCTTGTAAAGCGTTTTGCGCCCCTCTTTGTTCTGAATCAGGAAAATAATATGGTTGCGCACAAAATCCTTCAGCTTCATCTGCATGAAGTTGGGGTATTTTTCGTCGTCCACCAAATAGCCTTCCATACCGAGAATGACCTTGATACCGGCCGCTTTACCGGCGGCATACGCCTCGGGCAGCGCCTGCACGACGCCGTGGTCGGTGATGGCGACCGCCTTATGGCCCCACGCGGCTGCACGCTTGACAAGCGCCGTCGGGCTGGAGATACCGTCCATTTCCGAAAGCGAGGTATGCAGATGCAGTTCCACGCGCTTTTCAGCAGCGGTGTCCATCTTCTGCGTTTTTTTCACGCTGGCTACGGAAAACGGCTGCAGGGTCATTTCGTTGGCAAAAGAGTCAAGCATATAACGGCCGGCGGCAATGACCGTGCCGGCCTGCTTTAATTTTTTTTCAAAATTGTCGGCCTCATCCCCCTCCATAAACATTTTACAGGTAATGGAAGAAGTCAGGTCGGAAATGTCAAAGTTCAAGATTTTATAACGGCCGCGGCGCGTTGTGACAACTTCGGTGTGCAGCACATCGCCCCAGACGGTGACGATGCCGTCGTCCGGTTTGACCTGCTCCATCGGCTTCGGCTTTTCACGCAGCTTGCGGCCGTAAAGCATATGTATAGAGTCCTCATAAAGCGGCATGCCCTCCATCAGAATATGGGGCTCGTATGTGTCAGCCTGCTTATTCGGTGCCTCACGCACTGTTTCGCGCTGCTTGGCGCGCACGACCGCCTCCAGGTCAAGCTTGCCGTCCTCCACCAGCGTAACGGCAAGAGAGAGGCCAAACATTTCCTGAATCTTCTGCGCTAAAAATTCTTCGCATTTTTTCGCGCGTAAAAGGTCGAGCCCGCCCTGCTGCAAATGCAGCTGCAGCGTCTGCCGGCCCATGTCCAGCTCCATCTTGACATTGTCAAAAAAGCCGCAAAGCTGCGGATACGCCTTGCAAAAGCAGTGCAGAATATCGTCCAGCGCAGCCTCGTTAAAGCAGGCGCTGCTGTAAGACACCTGAATATCCACTGCGCTCAGGCCGTAGTCTTCACAGAGTTTTGCTTCCACCCGGCTGAGCAGGTCGTGCGAAATTCTTTCCTTCGACTCGGTTTTTATCTCCACCCGCCGTTTCTGGCGCGACACGTTCATTTGCGAAATGCCGCATGTGTCCAGCGGCGCACAGCCGCTGACAGACGGGAAAAGGTCTTTCATTGCATACATTACAGTTTATCAATCTCTTTCATCAGTTCGTCTAAAAGGGATTCCTCCGGCACTTTGCGCAGCACCTGACCCTTTTTGAAAATAATGCCGCAGCCGTCGCCGCCGGCAATGCCCACATCGGCCTCTTTCGCCTCGCCTGGGCCGTTGACCACACAGCCCATAACGGCCACCTTGATGGGCTTATGCACATTCTTCAGCCGTTCCTCCACCTGATGGGCAAGGCCGACCAGATCGATGCGCGTGCGCCCGCAGGTGGGGCAGCTGATCAGGTAAGGGGCGTCTTTTTTCATGTCGAGCGCCTTTAAAATGTCGAACGCAGCAAAAATTTCCTGCACCGGGTCGGCCGTCAGGCTGACGCGGATCGTATCACCGATGCCGTGCGCCAGAAGCGAACCGATGCCGATGGCCGACTTGATAAGACCCATATGCTCGGTACCGGCTTCGGTCACACCGAGGTGCAGCGGATAATTGCACTTTTCAGCGGCCAGCTCATAAGCCGCGATCATTGTGTGTACATTGGAACTTTTGATGGAAATAACAATATCGTCAAAATCAAACTTTTCAAGCAAAGAGGCGTGATAAAGCGCCGATTCTACCAGCGCCTGCGCATTCGGTTCGCCGTATTTGCTCAGAATTTCTTTCTCGAGCGAGCCGGAATTGACGCCGATGCGGATCGGGATGCCGCGGCTTTTGCAGCAGTCGGCCACTGCCTTGACACGCGATTCATCACCGATATTGCCGGGATTGATGCGGATCTTGTCTATGCCCCGTTCCGCCGCGCCGAGCGCCAGACGGTAATCAAAATGAATATCTGCAACAAGCGGGATATTGACCGCCTCTTTGATCGGCTCGATCAGATCGAGCGCCGCTTTGTCGGGTATGGCAAAGCGCAGAATGCCGCAGCCGGCAGCGGCCAGCGCCTTGGCCTGTGCCACGCTGCCCGCAATGTCTGTAGAAGGTACGTTCAGCATGGACTGCACGACCACATCGTGCCCGCCGCCAAGCGGCACGCCGCCGACCTGAACCGTTTTGGAAATTCTTCTATTCATCTTCTCACCCGC
>URDW01000009.1 GCA_900546735.1 uncultured Oscillospiraceae bacterium | reverse complement strand
CGAGATCGCTCAGTGTCTCGTGGGCTCGGAGATGTGTATAAGAGACAGCTATATTCGGTATGACCAGCGTATCCATAAACCGTTTGATAAATGTGGATTTACCGGACCGGACGGGTCCGACCACACCGATATAGATATCGCCGCCTGTACGCGAACTCATGTCGCTGTAAATGGAAGTATCCATGCGTTTCCTCCTTATATTCCGGGAATCATCAAAATGCGTTTGGTCTCGATTTCCGGCGAGGCAAGATCATTCTCACGCATAATGAGCTCCATATCTGAGCCGAATTTTTTTGCAATGTTCCATACGTTTTCATGCGGATTGGAAAAATAGATGACCAGAGCCGGCGTTTCACGCGGGTCTTCCTCTTTTATTTCAAAAGATTTCAGAGCATAAATGCGTACGCTTTTGTAAAGAAGCGCCTGCACGCCGGCATCTATGCGCAGCTCCACAGAATGCTCTGATGTAAGCACATAGTCAAACGAGAAAAACTCTATATTTGCATTTCCGCCCACGTTCTTCTCCTGCAGACCGGTGTCATAAAGCAGGTGCTCTGTTTTTTTGATATACAAAACTTCCCCGTCTGCCGATTTATAAAGCAGTTCAATCAAAAGCTGGCTTTTCAGCTTTACGGAATCGTTGCTCTCGATTTCCGTTTTCAGGCACGAGACATTGATATCGATGATTTCCGAGACCGATACGCCGTCAAAGCTGACCTCTGATTTAAAAAGCGTTTTGTCGGCAATGTTCTCAGCCGGGCAGCAAAGATTCAGTTCTTCAAAGCTGCATTCGATCTTCTGCTTCGGGCAGTATGCGTCTACGATAAAGCTTTCTTCCTTTTCGTCGTAGACATCGATACAAACCTGCACACTGCCTGCCGCCTCAAATATTTTCAGTTCGCCGTTGTCATCCGACCGGGCAGTCGCCGTCATGTTCTGCACAGATAAGCAGCAATGGTTCTGACCGTTTTCGCTGATGCCCGGCACGTCTATGATTTTGCTGATTTCCACGCTTGACGAAAACTTTCGGATCTCCTGCACCGGCGCATCCGTCACATAAGTCAGCGAAAGCATAAGCCGGGCTTTGACCAGCGCTTTATCTTGAACGATGTTGATTTCCGTCAAGGCGATATTATAAAACGTATTAATGATATTTTTGATTTTTGTACCGTCATCGCAGTTTCCGACCACTTCACAGAAATCGATCTTATCCGTAACGCTGTTGGTCAGGCAAAGCCGCTTGGCTGAGAACAGGTTTTGTTTCAGCTGCGGACAGTCACCCATAATCTCGTGCTGTGTGCGCGCAAATACCTGCAGGCTTAAAGAAAAGGACAGGTGCACATCGAATCGTCTTTGATTGACGACGCGCGAGCTGTCATAGCGCTTCACCACCTTCAGGCGGATCAGCGCATCGTCACCGCATTCTGCAGAAAGCGAGATGATTTTTGAGAATTCTTCGTCGTAAACATACGTCTTTATGCTGTTGTCTGCTGCGGATATGTAGATGATCTCCATATGTGTTTTGCCGTATACTTTCAGCTCGGACGCGCTTTTTTCATAGCCGGTCACATATGGACTGACACAGCATTTTACAATTTTCAAAAGGTCTTCCATGTACTGCGGCAGGGTCACATGGTAGTCATAATCACAGTCTGTACTGCCGCTGTAAACACTGCCGTAATCAGAAATTTGCTTGAATGTGTATTCAGATTCCATAACGCTGCTCCTTTGATTTACGTTCTAAGAATTTGTATGAAAAAAAGACGGGGTTTATGCCCCGTCTTTCAGTTTTCTTCCTGAACTTTATCAATTTTAAACAGCACTCTGAGCAACACGCTTAAAAACTTGGGTGTTTTGATAAGTACGACTTTCATGGAAATGCCCCCGTTTATTTTTTACAGCAGATAATTCCAAGAATGATCACTGCAACGGCAAGTACGCGGGTGATCCATATGGTCGGCAGACAACAGGCCGCTACGCAGCCTACGCCAAACGCGATCCACAATAATTCCTTACGCACTTTCCCTTTCATAGCAATCACCACCTGAACTGCGTGCACTCTATACTATGAAATTTATGCAAAGTCGTTACTGAGAATTATTAAAAGTGTGCCTTTTTTTACACAAATTTCGGCCTGGGCACAATCTTCAGCGACCTCATTGCTTAATGTAAGCTGTGCATATTGCTCCAGATAATGGTCCTGAAGCGGATATTTCGCACCGGTGATGGTCAGCCCCTGTGCCGGACCGAAAAGGGAATATACGGAAAAATAGTGAAATGTACCTTTCGGAATAACCGTTTTATCCTTACAAACATAAAGGACATTGCCGGGGTCGATGATTTTAGCGTCTATCCCCTGCTGTGCACAATAGATCAGTGCGTGGATATTGGCCAACGTGTGGTCGATCCTGCCGCCGAGCGCACCGAAAAACTCAATCTGCGTTGCACCGCGTTCAACAGCCCTCTGCACACAGTCAAATGTATCGCTGTCGTTTTTTACAGGGTTCAGTGTAACGACCGGACAGCTGCAGTCCGGCCGCTCGGAAGAATCAAAATCGCCCACGATCAGATCCGGTTCAAAATCCAAAATACGGTGCCCGGCATCCGCCGCGATCACAAAGGACTGACGGTCAATATTTTTATTGATAAACACTCTGTCCTGGTGCGGCGCACCGGCAACGATCGTCACTTTCATCTTTTTTCCCATTCCTCCACATGGCGCACTTCCTCATACATGCTCTTGTACGACGCATAGCGGCTTTGGGCAATTTTGCCCGCCTGCACAGCCTGTGCCACAGCGCAGCCCTTGTCGTTCAGATGGCGGCATGAGGTAAAACGGCATTCGTTCAGATACGGGCGGAACTCGCGAAAACATGCTGCAAGTTCCTCTTTCGGAATAAACGTATACCGCTCTGTATCCACCGATGAAAAACCGGGCGTATCGGCCACATAGCCGCCGCACACTTTCAGCAGTTCACACTGACGCGTCGTATGACGGCCGCGCCCCAGCTTTTTACTGGTTTCACCGATCTGCAGCTGCAGCTGCGGCGAGATCGCGTTCAGCAGCGACGATTTGCCCACACCGGTATTGCCGGCAAATGCACTCACACGGTCCTTGAGCAGTTTTGCAACCTGTTCGGCACCCGAACCGTTTTGCGTATTTACAGCCACCGTCCGAAACCCAGCATCAGCATATACTTTTTGATACGATTTATAAGCATCGCCCAAGTCGATCTTTGTAAACACGATGACCGGCTCGATCTGCTTGATCTCGCACACAGCGGTAAGCCGGTCGATCATCAAAGGATTGATCTGCGGATCCGCGCTGGAAGCCACAATAAACAACTGGTCAATATTGGCAACAGCTGGGCGTATTAATTCGTTTTTCCGCGGCAAAATGGCGGTGATCACGTTGCCTTTTACTTCGTCCGTCTGAAATTCAACATGGTCACCGGCAAGCGGTGTTATATGCTGGCGGCGAAAATTGCCGCGCGCTTTGCACTCAAATACAGTATCAGCGGCTTCCACATAGTAGAAACCGCCGATACCTTTCATGATCATACCTGTCATGCTTCACCTGTTCATTCCAGCGTAAGAGATACCGACTTATTGGAATCTACCGTTACACTGGAGGTCGTTGTGCTGTGCTGGTCCAGCAGTTCTGCACGAACATTAACGGTCCGGTCCCTGGCAATACGCACGCCCATTGTAGCGGTCGTACCGTTAAGCTCCACCGTTTCGCTGTCATATTCGCGGCCGTCAATATAAATGACCAGCGTATCGCGCGTGTCCAGATCCGGCAGGTGGACCTGGATCTGCAGCGTATATTCCGACGGTTCTGTCGCAGGTGCAACGCCGGAACTGATGTATACGGTAATGGCAGCATCCATTTCAGCCATAGTGCCGCCGGAAGGCTCCTGATCCAAAACCATATCTTTCGGCAGTGTACTGTCCTGTGTTTCAAAACTTACATTGGTAAATCCGGAACGCGACAGAGTGCTGCTTGCATCGCTGCGGGACAGACCGCTGACATCAGGCACGGCCACGCGCTGTGCAGCAGTCGTGGACGGACCGGAACTGACATACACCGTAACTGCCGTATCCGGCGAAATGTCGGTCGTCTCCTGCGGGTCTGTGTAAACCACGCAGCCTTCCTTCACATCATTGCTGGCAACGGAAACAAACGTATAATTGGTAATACCCGCGTTTTGCAGCAGCAGTTCGGCACGGTCACGTTCTTTGCCGTAAACCGGCGGAACAGTGAGCGTTTCATCACTGGCTGCCACTACCAGCTGCACGGTGCTGTCAGCAAGCACGCGCTCGCCGGCCTGCGGGTTCTGGTCAAGGATCGTGCCGGGTTCGGCCGAATCCGTTTCCTGGCGCTCTACGACAAATTCATACGGATAGCTTTTATTTTCAATGACAGAATTGTAGCTTTGACCAACAAAATTTTCAAGCTTGCGCGTATCTGTGTTTAATGAGCCGGTAAAATAAAGCACAATAACGACAACAGCTGCGATCAAAACGATCACACCGGAAATTACGGCGGCAAGCATTTTTTTCTTGTTGCTGTTTTCTGCGGCTGCATCGTCAGCCGTATCGTCCGGTTGGACGACCGGCGGCGTAGTCGGTTGCTGTGCCGGCTTTTGCACAACGTATTTTGTGGGTTCTTTGTCGACAAAATACGAATAATCAAATGTAGTTTTCGGATTTTTGATGATCTCTTCAATGTCCATCAGCATTTCCGTGGCCGTCTGATAACGGCGTGCCGGATTTTTCTGCATGGCGTGGACGGTGATCTGTTCAAGGCCGAGCGGTATATCCGGATTGATCTCGGTCAGCCGTTTTGCTTCATTTTGCAGCTGCATCAGAGCAACAGAAACAGCATTTTCCGCCTCAAACGGCACTTTACCGGCCAGCATTTCATAAAGCACGACGCCTACCGAATATATATCGGTGCGCTCATCTGTAAATTCGCCCTTTGCCTGTTCCGGGCTGATATAATGCACAGAACCGATGGCATTTTCCGTCATGGTTTTCGTTTCGCTGCGGCTGAAGCGGGCAATGCCGAAATCAGCCACTTTGATCTGGCCGTTTTGCAGCAGCATGATGTTCTGCGGCTTAATGTCACGGTGCACGATGCCGCGGTCATGCGCATGCTGCAGCGCACGCAGGATCTGCGAGGTAAAATAAACGGCGTCGTTCCAGGTGATCATGCCCTGTTTTTGGATATACTCTTTCAGCGTGATGCCGTCTACATATTCCATAACGATATACTGCAGCTTGTCGCCGAAATGCACATCGTAGACCTTTACGATGTTCGGGTGCGACAAAACGGCAATGGCCTTTGATTCATTTTTAAAACGGCGTTTAAATTCGTCGTTTGCCAAAAACTCGTCTTTCAGGACTTTGATGGAGACGGTGCGGTCGTCGATGCTGTCGTACGCCTTGTACACAACGGCCATGCCGCCGACGCCGATGATCTCCTGCACCTCATACCGTCCGTCCAGTCTTTTGCCTACATAATTTTCCATTGATTTACACTCCGAATTCAGTTGGCGATCGCAACTACGGTGATATTGTCACCGCCGCCGTTTGTGTTGGCCTTTTTGACCAAACGGTCAGCAAAGGCATAGTACTTTGTGTCCTTGACCTCTTCGCTGATCTCCTCTGCCGAAACATAATTAGAAAGGCCGTCTGTACAAAGGATCAAAATATCTCCCGGTGCAAAGTCCACCTGCTTAAAGTCCACATCGATCGTGTCCTGCACACCGAGCGCACGGGTGATGATGTTGCGGTTCGGGTGCACCGCAGCTTCTTCTGAAGTAAGCTTGCCCTTGTTTACAAGGTCCTGCACCATGCTGTGGTCAACTGTGACCTGGGTCAGTTTGCCGCCGGAAGAGATGTAGGCACGGCTGTCGCCCGCGTAAGCGATATAGGCCTGGCCGTCCTTTACAACGGCACACACGACGGTCGTGCCCATGCCGTTCAGTTCCGAGCGTTCTATGCTCAAGTCATAAACCTCAAGATTAGCAGCGATCAAAGCAGACTCCAACATATTTTTGATGGAGGACTCTTTCATGTGGGGATTATAAGAGGCACTGATGCGCTCGTTGATGACCTTTACAGCCAGCGCGCTTGCAATATTGCCGCCGGCAGCGCCGCCCATGCCGTCGCACACCACGGCCCAGGCCACTTCTCCTGGAAATTCACCCACAAAATAAGCGTCCTGATTGGTGGCTCTTACCTTTCCCCTGTCGGTTTTTGCAACAATTTTCATAACTGCTCACCTCGGTTTTTCATGCGCCTGAGCTGACCGCAGGAAGCGTTGATGTCAGCTCCGAGAGTTCTTCTGATTGTAGCATTAATATTGTGTTTTTGCAATATTTGGCAAAACATCTTCACAGTTTCTTCATGTATTTGTCCAAATTTATTCTCTTTTACATAATTGACCGGAATCAGATTGACATGCGCGTGCATATTTTGCAGCAGCTTAGCCAGTTTCCCGGCATACGCAGGACTGTCGTTCACACCGCATATCAGCGTATATTCAAAGGAAACGCGCCTGGAAGTTGTGCGGTAATATTTGCGGCAGGCATCCAGCACTTGTTCGATCGGCCATTTGCGGTTGACCGGCATAATGGTATTTCTTGTCTCATTATCTGCCGCATGCAAGGAGACAGTCAGCGTGATCTGCAATTTGCGGGAAGCCAGATCCAGGATCTTATCCACCAGACCGCATGTAGAGATCGTAATGTTGCGGTGGCTGATACCGAGTCCGTTTGAGTCGTGCACGTTTTCCAGAAACGTCAGTACATTCTCGTAGTTGTCGAGCGGCTCACCGATGCCCATCATGACAATGTGCGAAATACGCACGCCAAGGTCGTTCTGCGCGGCATGGATCTGCCCCTCGATCTCACCGGGAAGCAGGTTCCTTTTATAGCCGGCCAGCGTGGAAGCGCAGAATTTACAGCCCATTTTACAGCCGACCTGCGACGAGACACAAATCGTATACCCGTATTTGTAGTGCATAACGACGGTTTCAACATATTCACCGTCATACAAACGAAAAAGATATTTTACTGTGCCGTCCAGCCTGGAAACATATTTGTCTTCAATTTGACAATACGCAATGAAGCAGCCTTCTTCCAGCTGGCTGCGCAGCGCTTTCGGCAAATTGCTCATTGCCGAAAAATCATGGACGCCAAACTTGTGCATCCAAGCATAAATCTGCGCCGTGCGGAACTTCGGCAAAGCAAGTCCGTCGCAAAACGATGCAAGCATCTGCGGCGTCATAGACATCAGATCAGTTTTCATTTTCTTCCTTTTTCAGTACTGCATAAAAGAATCCGTCACCGCCGTTTGGCTGTGGGAATACCGTTTGGCACTCCAGTTGATGAAAGGCCGGATTTTCTTTTAAAAAGCGGCCGACAATCTCCTCGTTTTCATGCTTATTCAGCGTACAGGTGGAGTAAACCAGCGTACCGTGGTTTTTAAGATACTGCGCGCTGACAGAAAGGATCTGGAACTGGCGTGCATAAAGCGGTTTGATCGTATCTAAATCTTTATAACGGATCTCCGGCTTGCGGCGGATGATCCCGAAGCCGCTGCACGGCACGTCGCATAAAATACGGTCGGCAGCCGGAAAAGACGGATCAAAGACCGACGCGTCGTTTTGCCGCGTTTCGATTGCCGTAAGACCCAGGCGCCTGGCAGAATCCTCGATCAGCGGCAGCTTGTTGGCGTGCAAATCACAGGCTATAAGGCGGCCGAGGTTTTGCATCTGCATGGCAATAGCAAACGTTTTGCCGCCCGGGCAAGCGCACATATCCAGCACCGTTTCCCCCGGTCTGGCGCCCAAAGCCCGGGCACACCGCCTGCTGGACAGATCCTGCACAAAAAAGAAACCTTCTTTGTAAAGCGAGCAGCCGGCTATATCTACCGAAGAGAGGATCTGTACAGAACCGCCGTTTACTTTTGCGTCGATCCCCATTTGCACAAAGCGGTCACAAAGCGCTTCGGCTGAAATTTTCAGTGTATTCGGTGTTACGAAAAGCGGCGCGCCGTATTCCAGTGTAGAAAGGATCTCATGTGTTCTTTCTTTCCCGTAAGCATGCGTCCACAGACCGATCAGCGCCTGCGGGCACGAATAACGCAGCGTGTCCGGCAGCTTATCCAACTGGACTTCACGTTTACACACACTGCGCAAAACCGCATTTACAAACTTTTTGGCATAGGCAAGTTTGCACCGGTCCAGCAGGCTGACGGTCTCATGCACGGCGGCATGGTCGGGAACACTGTCCATAAAATAGATCTGGTACACACCCAGCCGCAGCACATTCTTGACAGCTTTTTTCGTTTTGGCATATTGGTGCGCATACTGTTCAATTATGTAGTCGAGCGTCATTTTGCGCTCGAGCACACCGTAAACCAGGCGGCTAAGCAGCGCGCGGTCCTTTGCCGATTCCAAAGTCTGCTGCGCATGCAGCAGCGCCAGGTTGGAAAAGGATGCGTCCGTCTCCACCTTGTTCAGCACTTCCAGCGCAGTTTTGCGAACGTCGGTCATAGCCTTACCTGTTGTTATTGCGGTTATAGATAAGCAGCAGACGCAGAAGCGTTGCAAGTGCCGACACGAGCGCCGCAACATAGGTCAGCGCGGCCGCTGTAAGCACTTTTTTGGCACCTGCATATTCTGTGCCGCTCAAATAGCCGTATTGATCGATCGTTTTCAGCGCACGGGAACTGGCGTTGAATTCCACAGGCAGCGTCAACAGCTGGAACAGCGCCACAAGGCTGTATAAAACGATACCGACTAAAATCAGCGGTTCAAAAGACAGGAACATACCGATTACAGCCAGCGGGATGCCAAGGGTAGAACCGATCCGTGTGGCCGGAATCGCAATGTTGCGCAGTTTCAGCGGCACATAGCCCTGCGCATGCTGGCAGGCATGCCCGGCTTCATGGCAGGCAACGCCGATCGCAGCGATAGAGGTCGAATTATACACACCCTCAGACAAGTTGATCGTTTTCGTCGTTGGATTATAATGGTCAGTCAAATTGCCGGCAACGCGCTGGATTTTCACATCGGTGATTCCGTTTGCGCGCAGCAGGCTTTCCGCCGCCTGTGCACCGGTCATGCCGCGCGCACTGCGCACGCGGCTGTATTTATTAAAGGTATTTTTAACATTGATCTGACAGATCAACGCAAAAATGATCACCGGGACCATGATGATGCCCGTGACATAATAAAGCATATAGGAACCCATATTGCGTTCAACTCCCAAAATATGTGTCCGTCTGTACAGGATAGCCGGACAAAAAGCTTTTCGCGTCCATCTTTTTCTTGCCGGCCGGCTGAAGCTCTAAAATTTCCAGCCATTTGCCGTCGCCGCAAGTCACATAAAGATGTTTGTTCTGTTCGGTGACTTGGCCGGGGGCACCGCCTGAAAACGGCGTAAGACGCGACGTATGCAGTTTGAGCACCCTGCCGCTTTGCGTTGTCTGCGCACACGGCCAGGTCTGCAGGCCGCGGATCTGGTTGTGGATCTGCGCGGCAGATCTTGACCAGTCTATCGGCGCCATATCCTTGGTGATGCGGCTGGCATAAAAGCCATCACCCTGCGGCTGCTTTTGCGGCACGGCCTCGCCGGATTCGATCAAATCGAGCGTTTTTAAAAGCGCATCTGCACCCAAAACCGCTAGGCGGTCAAACAGCTCGGCAGAAGTCTCGTTGGGATCGATATCGGTCTTCACCGTATAGAGGATGTCACCCGTGTCCAGCCCTGCATCCATCTGCATGATACAGACGCCGGTCAGCCGGTCGCCGTTTAAAACAGCCCATTGAATCGGCGCCGCACCGCGGTACTTCGGCAAAAGGGATGCGTGTTCGTTGACACAGCCGTATTTTGCCGCGTGCAAAATCTCGGTCGGCAAGATCTTGCCGTAGGCAACCACAATTATAATGTCCGGCTGCAGCTGATTTATTTGCGCAAGCGCGCTGCCGTCCTTTAAAGTCGGCGGCTGGTAAACAGGAATACCGTGCTGCAGGGCACATGCTTTTACAGCTGTAGGCAGGATCTGCTGCTTGCGGCCAACCGGTTTATCGGGCTGCGAAAACACGGCCAGTACCTCGTGCCGGCTGCTTGCAAGTTTTTCCAGGCACACAGCGGCAAAATCCGGTGTGCCCATAAAAATACATTTCACATGCTCACCTTCTCACCGGGCAGCAGATGCGAAGTGAACAGCACACCGTCCAGATGATCGGTTTCGTGGCAGAAAGCCATGGCAAGAAGACCTTCGCCGGTATAAATATGCCAGGTGCCGTTGCGGTCCTGTGCCTTGATCTGTACTTTCATAGGGCGCTCTGTTGTACCGAACCGACCGGGAAAAGACAGGCAGCCCTCACGATTATGCTGGGAGCCCTCGGTTTTGATGATCTCAGGGTTAACAAGCTCTATCAGGCCGTTACCCACATCAATCACGATTACACGTTTTAGAATACCGACCTGCACGGCAGCCAGACCGACGCCGTTTTGTGCATACATCGTCTCGGCCATATCGTCGATCAGCTGCGCAAGGCGGTCGTCAAACTTATCGACTGCCCTGCTCTTTTTGTTCAGGATCGGATCGCCAAACATTACAATTTTTCTGAGTGCCATTTTTTATTCTCCTAATTCATGTCGGCAGGGTTAAAATCTGCCGTGATCTGTATGGTTTTAAACTGCTTTTGGACAGATGCCGCTTCCAGTGTTTTGCGCACCAGCGTGCGGATCGCGCGGCTGTTTTTGCACTTTATAATCAGGTGGTAGCGGTAAATGTTGCTGATTTTCAAAATCTTTGCCGGCGACGGTCCCAGAATGATCATTTTCTGTTCCTGACCATCTGTGCGGTTTTGCTGCACCAGCTGCGTAAAAAAGAACTGCGCGCATTGTGCAACGGCAAGTTCATTTTCACCGCTGAAAAGGATATAAAGCAGATCGCAAAACGGCGGATAGATCAACAGCCGCCGCAGCTCGATCTCTGTATTATAAAAAGATGCGTAGTCCTGCGCCGCCGCATATTCGATTGTAGGATTATAAGGATCGATCGTTTGAATGACCGCCGTGCCGGTCGCATCGCGCCGACCGCTTCGCCCAATGACCTGTGTGATCAGGTCAAAGGATTTTTCGGCAGCATTGTAGCATTCATTATAGAGCGCATTGTCGGCATTGACGACGCCAACCAGGCGCACGGACGGAAAATCAAGCCCCTTTGCCACCATTTGCGTGCCGACCATAATGTCATATTCGCGGCGTGCAAAGCTGTTTAAAAGCTTGTCGTGCGCGTTTTTATGTGCAGTTGTGTCGGCATCCATCCGCAAGATCCTGGCCTGCGGCAAAAGCGCCTGCAGCTCATCTTCAATGCGCTGTGTACCGTAGCCGGAGTAGCGCACATTGCTGCCGCCGCACTGGGGACAGGTGTTTTCCAGCCGCTGTATATAGCCGCAATAATGGCAGTGTAAACTGCCCGTGTCGCTGTGGTAAGTCATGGAGATGCTGCAGTTCGGACAGGTAATGACATGTCCGCAATCCTGACAGGCAATAAACGTATTGTACCCGCGCCGGTTGATCAGCAAAATAGCCTGGTTGCCGGCCTCGAAATTTTCGCGCAGATGCGAAGCCAGCACAGAACTGATCGGCGAAAAATGCTTGGCGCGAAACTCCTCGCGCATATCGACCGTCACGACCTGCGGCAGCTGTGCCGAGCCGTAACGTTGCGCCAGTTTACACAATATATATTTGCCGTTTTTAGCAGCGCAATACGTTTCTACACGCGGCGTTGCAGAAGCAAGCAAAAGCAGCGCCTTATGGTAAGCACAGCGAAACCTGGCCACTTCTTTGGCGTTGTAGCGAGGTGACATTTCGGATTTGTAGCTGTCTTCCTGCTCCTCGTCAATCACAATAAGACCCAGGTTTTGCAGCGGTGCAAAAACGGCGCTGCGCGTACCCACAACGATCTTTACATCGCCGCGCTGTGCGCGTTTGTAGGCGTCGTACCGCTCACCGGCGGAAAGGCCGCTGTGAAACACGGCAACCATGTTGCCGTAGCGTTTCAGGAAAATCGAGATCGTCTGCACAGTCAGGGCAATTTCGGGTACCAGCACAATGGCGTCCCTGCCCTGTTCCAGCACACGGTCGATCAACTTCAGGTACACCTGTGTTTTACCGCTGCCCGTTACGCCAAACAGGAGTGCCTGTTCGTTTTTCGGCGATTCCAGCGCACAGGAAAGCCGTTCAAAAGCCGTTTGCTGCTGTGCGGACAATATAATATCTTCCGGCTCCGCCGCCTCAGTTATATATGGAATGCGCAAACGCTCGCGCTGATAAAATTCCACCGCCCCGTATTTGGCCAGTGTGTTAAGCACACTGTCACCCACGGAGCAAAACTGCTTGGCTTCCGCGCAGGAAACAGTGCCCGTATCCTGCAGCAAATTTATAACGGCTTGCTGTTTTGCAGTCAGCTGTTTTTGCGGCTGACCCGCACACAGCCGAATCATTTTTTCCGTGGCGCCGCCGGCTTTGCCGGCACGATTCGGCAGCATGAGCCGCAGGCAGGCATAGGAAGTAGAAAAACAACGTTCTTTGAGCCAGGCGGCAAGCTGCAGACATTCGTCAGAAAGGCGAACAGTCTGTGTATCCACTGCCAAAACTTCTTTTAAAGCATCGCCGCTGCCGGCCGAGACAGAAAGCACAACGCCGTGCCGCTTTTGGTTATTTCTGCCAAACGGCACAAACACACATACGCCGGGCAGGACCGCCTGCTGAAGCGGCGGCGGGATTTTATAATCAAAATCCTCCCCCCGGCTGAAAAAGGTGTTTTCAACCGCAATACGGGCAACCAGATCAGTCATTGTTTTTGGCTTTGATGGAATCCGGCTCCTCTACGATATATTTGCCCTCGTACAGCTCATCCATCGCCATGGAAACGACCTTTTTGTCGAGGATCTCCTCTTTTTCGATCGCTTCGTCACGGATCTGGCGTGCACGTTTTGCAACAGCGACCACAAGAGAATAGCGGCTGCTGGTGTTTTTCAAAAGTTTTTTCAAATCCGGATTAAACATTACAATTACCCCTTTGCGTGATTTCTGATATATAATTCTTTATTGAAAATGCCGTCGATCTCGTCTACACAGGCAGACAGATCGTCATTGACGACACAGTAGTCATATTCGTTCGCGTGCTTAAGTTCATCGTTTGCGATCAGCATTCTGGAACGGATGGTCTGGTCATCGTCTGTGCCGCGGCCGACCAGGCGCTTTTCAAGCACCTCCAGGCTTGGCGGCAGCAAAAAGATAGACAGGCACTCCGGCAGCAGTTTCATGATTTTGGAGGCGCCGGCCGTTTCAATTACAAGAATGCACACCAGACCGCCGCTTACACAGCGCTCTACCTCCATTTTCGGCGTGCCGTAATAATTGCCGTCATAACATACATATTCCAGGAAAGCGTCTTCCTGAATCATCTTTTCAAATTCCTCGGTCGACCGGAAATAATAGTCGATCCCGTCTTTTTCGTTTTTCCGTTTTTTTCGGGTCGTGGCTGAGATGGACACATGACAGTCCGGGCGTTTTTGACAAAGTGCCCGCACGACAGTGTCTTTGCCGCAGCCGCTGGGTGCGGAAATGACAACGACCATTCCTTTATTCATTCTCTTCCTCCTTCATCAGCTTGGCAGACAGCTGCTTCACGTCCAGATAACTTAAAATCACATGGTCAGAATCGGTAATAATGACGCTCATTGTCTTGCGACCGTGTGTGGCATCGATCAGCGTATTTGAGGACTTGCTCTGCTGAACGATGCGTTTGACCGGCGCCGATTCCGGGCTGACGACCGAAATGATCCTGTCTGCATTGACAAGGTTGCCAAAACCGATATTTACCAAATTCATAGCGTTTACCCTTATTCTATATTCTGGATCTGTTCACGGATCTTTTCGATTTCTGATTTGATATCGACCACTTTGGAAGCAATGTCCACATTGCTGCATTTGGATGCGATCGTGTTGGCTTCCCGGTTCATCTCCTGCACCAGAAAATCCATTTTGCGCCCGATCGCCGTATCGCTGTTCAAAAACTGCTTCAGCTGTGTAATGTGGCTGCGCAGGCGCACCGTCTCTTCGTCCACAGCGACCTTATCTGCATAGATGGCCGCCTCGGTCAAAATACGCTGCT
Source organism: uncultured Oscillospiraceae bacterium (assembly GCA_900546735.1). Classification (GTDB taxonomy): domain Bacteria; phylum Bacillota; class Clostridia; order Oscillospirales; family Acutalibacteraceae; genus Scybalenecus; species Scybalenecus merdavium. The sequence continues at coordinate 10,856 of URDW01000009.1, read as the reverse complement.
CATCCACATTGGCGGTCTGCAGCACTTCCTGCATCTTCTCATAAAGACGCGCACGGTACTCTTCCACCGTCTGCGGGGAACGCGCTTCTACAAAAGAAACCAGTTCAAGGATCGCGTCGCACTTTGCCAGCAGGTCTTCGCGGATGCGGGCGCCCTCAGCTGTGCGCATGGCAATAAAATCGTTCAAAGCTGCCTCGGCTACGGGGCGCACACAGTCCCACAGCTGCTGCTCGTCTGCCTCGCCCTTTGTGATCACCAGCACGTCCGGGAAGCGGGCAATCAGCGACGCGCCGAAATCTTCTTTCAGTTCCAGCTCTTTGCTCATTTGCCGCAGCGCCGAAGCGTAAGCAGCTGCAAGCGGCAGATTGACCTGCACCTCGGCGGAGGTGTCGTTAATACTGTCGATCTGCAGACTGCACTCCACTTTGCCGCGGCCTACCGAAGCACCTGTAAACGATTTTAATTTTTCTTCCAAAAAAGCATACTGGCGCGGTACCCGGGAAGTGAACTCAAAATACCGGTGATTAACGGATTTGAATTCTACCGTGATCCTGTAGTCCGCCGTTTCTGCGTGGCTTCTGCCGAAGCCGGTCATTGATCTGATCATCGTAAAACTCCAATCAAAAAGATCCAAAGCACCTGTCCGGGCTTTGGATCTATTATAAAAACAGTCTGGAATACGCGTCAAGTGTTTGTTCACACTTAATTTACATTGTTCATAAATAATTAATTTTTAACCCTCTCATATATACAGCGCGCTACGCTGATGCCGTTGGCAGACGCCTGCATCAGGCCGCGTGTGACCGAAGCGCCGTCGCCGACTGCGCGCAGACCGCGCACGCTTGTTTCAAAACTTTTGTCAACCAGCACTTTGTTGGAGTAAAACTTGACTTCTACGCCGTAAAGCAGCGTTTCGTCGCTGGCAATACCCGGCGTTACCTTGTCGAGTGCCTCAAGCATTTCGGCTATGTCCACCATGATGCGGTGCGGCAGCACCAGCGACAGATCACCGGGCACAGCGTCTTTCAGCGTGGGCACGATGTTGTTGCGGCAAAGGCGTTCGTCCGTTGTGCGGCGGCCGCGCTTAAAATCGCCGTAAGTCTGCACCAAAATCTTGCCGTCGCAGAGCATGTTACTCAAACGGGCAATGTGCTTGCCGTATTCGATCGGCGATTTAAACGGTTTGGTAAATTTTTTGGAAACGAGCAGCGCGAAGTTTGTGTTGTTCGTTTTGTATTCTTTGGACTTGTAGGCATGGCCGTTGACCACGGCAAGGCCATCGTCGTAATATTCTGTGGCCACCTCACCCGACGGGTTCGTACAGAAGGTGCGCACCTTGTCGTCAAAAGTGGGTGTGTGGTAGACCAGCTTTGCCTCGTACAGATTTTCGTTTAAAAAGCGCATGACCTCGTCGCGCACTTCCACGCGCACGCCAACGTCTACTACGCCGACCTCCGTTTCGATCTTATGGTCGCGGCACATGTGGGAAAGCCACTCCGCCCCCTCGCGCCCGACCGCGGCAACGACTTCACTGCTTTCGTACACCGTACCGCCGGCAGACACGCCGGTCACGGCGCCGTTTTCGATCAAAATATCGTCGACCATTGTGTTGAACAGGATCTCTACACCCTGCGACTCCAGATGTTTTTGGAATTTGGCATAGATTTTATACCCTTCCTCCGTGCCGAGGTGACGGATCGGGCATTCGATCAGCTTTAAATTGGCAATGATCGCTTTGCGGCGGATCTCTTCAATTTCCTGATATTTATCCAGGCCGTACACCTTTTTATCGGCGCCGAAATGCAGGTAAATGTCGTCTGCCTCTTTTAAGAGCGCAGACGTTTCGTCAAACCCGAGGATTTCCGGCAGATGGCCGCCGACATCCGGTGAAAGCGAAAGCTTGCCGTCTGAAAACGCGCCGGCGCCGGCAAACCCGGTCGTGATGGCACAGGGCCGGCAGCCCATGCAACGTTTTGTGCGCCGTTTCGGGCACTGGCGTTTTTCAATAGAGCGGCCCTTTTCGATCATTAATATTTTTAAGGCCGGATCCAAACGCTTTAACTCGTAGGCACAGAATATGCCGGACGGACCGGCACCGATTATAATTACATCATAACGCTTATGCATAAAAACTTCACCGCTTTTAAAAATTTAGCGCAGTACGGCACAGTTATTCATAATACTGCCGGTATATTATAATGAAAAACTCTGTACTTTGCAAGTATCTGCAAAAGGATTTCAGCATTTGTTAAGATTTGGAGAGCAAAAGACGGTGCAAAAGCGCCGTCTTAATCTTTTCATCAGTCCATCTATTTCAATTCCCGGCCGAGCGACAGGCATTTTGCGACAGTCCTGCCGGTGCTTAAATATGTATAGCCGGGCATTTCAAAAAGAATCGGTTTAAATTGCGCATAATCCGGTTTACCATACCCATTAATAATTGCTTCGTCAGCTAAAGTTCGGCGAATCGTTAAAATAAAATTGTCGAAGCCCGGCGTTTCGTATATATCTTCCAAAAGGCATTCCATGCTCAGTTTAGAATCGTCTAAAATCGGCGCACCGCTTTCAGACAACGTATATGGAAACACGCCGGATTTGTCGGTTTTTGCGCCGCTCACGCCGCCGACGTAGTCTGCCTTTTGCAGCAATGGCGCATCGACCATATTGATGCTTAAACATTTCGCCTCACGAATGCCGCGATTGGTGTAATGCGGCTTTGCCAGGCTGACCATGACCCGATCATGACCCAGAATGCCAACGTGACCGGCCAAAAGCCAATTTGGTTTTTCGCCTACCATCGCACCAACAATTACAAGCGGCATTGGGTATAATGCCAAGACGGGACCCAAATCCTTTTTCATTTCAGTTTACATCTCCTAATAAATCATTAAATCCAAATCACTCGGCCGAAATATCCAGTGTGCCGGACAATTCGCGGATCTGCTCTGCGCCGGAAACAGCGCGCCCCAATTCATAAAGCGACGGATTTGCACGGTATGTGTCATAAAACATAACCACATCGCCCCACGGCGCATAATAAGCCAGTGTGCCTACCTCAACGCCGGCAGCCGGCGTATCCGACACATCCAATGGTTCGGGATAAAAAATTTTTTCATTCGTGCTGTAATTTTCCACTTCGACACGAAGCGGCAGCTGTGCATAAAGCGCTTTTGCAGCGGAGCTGTCATTTAAAGCAAAAACGACCTCGTGTTCTTGTGAATCGGTTACAGAAATTTGCATAACGTTTGATTCCTCCTGTTCTGTCTGAGCCGCAGACGGCTGCGCGTCTGCAGCGGCATTTGCGGCAGGTTCCGTCTGCACCGGCGCTTCACTGGGTGACGGTGTTTCGGCAGCACTGCAGGCCGCAAACAAGAAAAGCATACTAAAACAGAAAACCAATGCACAAATGCGCTTCATTTTTTCGTTCTCCTTTTTTGGTAAAAAATATTAAACAGCTTTTGTGCATAATAGGTCAGCCAGACCCAAAAGCCCATAATGGCGGCATAGTCCAGCAAAAACAGTACCACAGGCTGCTCGGCATCGAAAAATACAAAGTGGCTTTGCAAAAACATATATGAAAAAAGGTCGTAACGCACAATATTGACCGCGCCGTAAGCCGCAATGCAAAATGCAACGGCGCGCAGAAGCCAAACCAACCATGCCGGTCGTTTCTTTTTATCAACCGCTTTTTTTAATCGCCCGCACAGCATGCCCCAATGCAGACCAAGGTGCACAGACATCAGCGCAAAACCCCAGTAGGCGGAAAGAATGTGCAGCGCATGCGCAAAATTGGCAAGACCTGTGACGTCAAAGTCAAAAACATAGCGTGACAAAAGCACACCGCTGACCATTGCCCCAAGCATCGCAAGCAGGATCAGAAAATTTAAACCCGTCTGGAAAATACGCACCGATGCATACTTGCCGCGACGTAAATGCTGCCACCAGTTTCGGTTAAGAATATGGTGCGTGGCAAAAAGCACAAACAGTGCGCAGCCGATCCACTCGTGCGCTTCTTCCCCAATGAGCATATAGCCCATTGCACAAAGCAGCAGTGCCGTCATAAAAACATCGATGCCGATTTTCAGCCTTACCTGCAATTTTCTCGCCCTCTTTTCATATTTAGATTTTTTGATCGCCTGTTGACCAGACGTGCTGCTGTGAAGCGGCAGAAACGGTATTCTGCGCCATAACGCCAACCAATTTGTGCGGCACATACGGTTCTTCCAAAGCAGCAAGCTCTTCAGGCGTCAGCACCAGATCCGCGGCTTTTGCCGCGCCGTCCACATGGTGCAGTTTGGTTGCCCCCACAACTGGCGACGTCACTTTCGTCAGCAGCCATGCAAGCGAAACCTCGGTCATGGAAACACCGCGTTTTTCAGCGATCTCTGCCACGCGGCCGATAATTACGGCGTCCTGAGCTGCCGTTGCGTCATATTTCAAGTGCGCATAACTGTCTTCCTGCAGGCGTTTGGAAGTTTCACCCGGATGTTTGGAAAGACGGCCGCCGGCCAGTGCGCTGTACGGCGTAAGGGCAATATTTTCCTCGCGGCAGTACGGAACCATTTCACGTTCTTCTTCCCGGAAGATCAAATTGTAGTGCCCCTGTACCGAAACGAATTTGGAAAATCCTTCTTTTTCTGCAAGCGCATTGGCTTTGGCCAGCTGCCATGCAAAACAGTTGGAAATGCCGATATAACGCGTTTTGCCGGCCTTCACCATTTTGTTCAGGCCATCCATAATGTCATAAAGCGGCGTCTGATAATCCCACATATGATAGATATACAGATCTACATGATCCATGCCGAGATTTTCGAGACTTTTGTTCAGCATGTTTTCAATGTGCTGCTGCCCGGTCACGCCGGCTTCGATCTCCGCATTGGTGCGCGGCAGAAATTTGGTGGCCACAACGACCTCATTGCGTTTGGCAAAATCCCGCAGTGCCCGGCCAAGATACTGCTCGCTTGTACCGCTTTGGTAAGCGATCGCCGTGTCGAAGAAATTAATGCCAAGCTCCAGTCCGCGGCGAATGATCTGGCGTGTGTGTTCCTCATCGATCGTCCAGGAATGCTGGCCGTGCGCTGCGTCGCCAAAACCCATGCACCCCATGCAAATGCGGGAAACCTTCAAATCAGAATTGCCAAGTTTTGTGTATTTCATGTTTTGCTCCTTTGCAACATAAAAATCTTTATTTTAAATGCTTTCCAAGCAGATAAGCCTGCTGCGGAAATTCGGAGTGCTGCGTCATGGCCGGCGTACCGCAGCCGGCACCCAAAACCATGCCGGCGTTTGTCAAATTCAGATACCTGACTAATGTAAAATAATGCGTTTCGAGTGCCTGAAAGGTCCAATCGTCGTCATTCCATGCGGTTGCGATCAATGCAGAGCGCATATTTTTTCGCTGCAGGCGGCCGTTGAATGCGCAAAAGCGGTCTACCAGCGTTTTCAGCTGTGCAGACATGCCATAGTAATAAAGCGGCGTCACAAACACCAGCATATCGGCATGCAGTATTAAACGGCGGATCTGTTCCATATCGTCCTTTTGCACACACGGACCGTCGTAACCGCAGTGAATACAGCCTGTGCAAACATGAATGTCGGCATGCGCAGCATCTACCAGCTCTACCGTGTGGCCGGCTTCCCGTGCACCGTCTGCAAAGCGGCTGGCCAGCAGATTGGACGAACCGTTTTGATTTGGACTGCCAAGCAACATTACGATTTTCATTTTTCACTCCCTCACTTTACAGACGGTTTACCCATTCTTTCAGAGCAGCAGGATCCAGCCTGCCGTTTAAAAGGATCTCGCCTTTTACAGCGGCGCCGGGGCAGCATTTTGCTATGGTCTGCGCCGTTTTGCCAAACCCGCTGCCGCCGGAAGTGGCAAACAGCGCGATTGTTTTACCGGCAAAATCATAGCTTTCCAAAAAAGTGTGAATGATCATCGGTGCGCTATACCACCAAATTGGAAATCCAACTAAAATGGTATCATATTCGGTAACATTGGCGGTTTTGTCCCGCAAGGCCGGCCGCGATGCAGGATCATTCATTTCAATGGAGCTGCGCGACTTTTTATTCAACCAGTTTAAATCCGCTTTGGTATATGCGACGGTAGGCTTGATTTCATAAATATCGGCGCCCACCGCGTCTGCCAAAATGCGCGCTGCGCGCGCCGTTGTGCCGCTTGCCGAAAAATAGGCTACAAGTATTTTTTTCATAATTTCATCCCCCATATTGTACATCAAGAAGCCAAACCGATTTCGGAAAGCCATTCGGCGACATCGCTGCTGCAGTCATCTGCCTGCGAGCTGCCAAGCGCCAGTCCCTGTGTCACCGATGCATTCGGTTCAAGCTGTGCGATCGTGTCCAGCGTGTTGGAAAAGCCGCTGCCCCCGCTCGTTACAAACGGCGCTACTGTTTTGCCTGAAAGATCATATGTGTCCAGGAACGTGTACAAGATCATCGGCATATCGCCCCACCAGTTCGGATAGCCAAGGTACACCGTGTCATAACCGGAAAGATCGACGCTGCCGCTGATTGCCGGGCGGGCATCCTCTCTTTGCTCCTGCTGCGCCAGATCGACCAGCGTGTCGTAGTCATCCGTGTATGGCGTCTGCGGCGTGATTTCAAATATGTCTGCACCGGTCTGGCGCTGAATTTCCTGCGCAACTGCCTGTGTGTTACCGGACCAGGAAAAATAAACGACGATCGCATCGGAAGAACCGGACGTATCAGACTGTGCCTGCGCCGTATCTGACGGTGCGGAAGCATTCGTCTGCGGCTGCGTATCGCCTTCGCTTTCCTGCGCAGTACCGGCGCAAGCGCTTAAGGAAAAGAGCAACAGACAGACCGTTAAAAATGCAGCTATTTTTTTCATGATATAAAACTCCTTTGTTGAATTATTTTTACTGTATAACAATTTGCAATACAGTTTTACACTTTAGTGTTTTGGAAGCGTACGGATTTTGTGGCGAAGATAATCAAGCCGCTCCAACTGTTTTTCCCGAAAATGGATCTCATCCAATGCAAAATTCCGTTTTTGGTCCAACATCTGCAAACGCTGGGCCTGCGTTGCATCACCCTGCAGTACAAGGTTCATGTACTGCTCGATTTCCTGCGTCGTAAAACCCACGTCGTTCAGCGTTATGATCAGGCTCAGTTTTTCCAAATCAGAATCATCATACTGCCAGGCACCCATTACTTTTTTAACTGCGCCGCAGAGTCCCCACGACTCGTATTCCCGCAAAAGTTCCAGGGGTATTTTATATTTTTCACTTGCTTCAAAAATCGTCATGCTCTGTCCTTCTAATATATAAAAATATAGGCGCCCTTCTCAGGACACCTACATTGTAACATGCCGCATTCAGCATGTCTAATACCTATATCGCATCTTCAGAAATGCGTTTTATGTATGTCTTAGCAAAATCAATAAAAGCATCGCCGGCCGGAGAAAACAGCTGCTCTTTGCGCCAGGCCAGGACAGTACCCGTTTCCAGACTTGGTTCCAGCGGACGAAAGCACAAATCATTATAAATGCAATTCAGTCGTATACCCAGCACCGCGCCCAAACCGCTGTTGGCAAGGACGGCCATGTTATAAAGCAGATTGCCGGTGGCCACGATCTGCACACGCTTTTGTGCATCGCCGAGCCACGTTCCCAGCAGACTGCGCGCAAAAGTACTGTTTGCCATGATAAGTGACTGGTTTTCCAGATCTTGCGGCCGTACGCACGGCAGCTTGGCAAAGTCAGAATCCTTAGCGGCCCATACACCCCAAACCTCTTTGCAAGGCAGGGAAATAAAATTATATTTTCGAATATCCACCGGCTCCGACATCAGCCCCATATCCAAAAAACCGCGCTCAATATAGTCAGCTATATTTTCTGCATTGCCGCTGTAAAGCGAATACTGCACACTGGGATATTTCTGATGGAAAACCGCAATGATCTCAGCTAAAAGCGCTGTGGACTGAAATTCGCCGCTGCCGATCGAGATTTCGCCGGTAAGACCGTCTGTTTTATTCAGAAAATCGCGCTTTGTCCGGTCAGCCAGCGCAACGATATCCTGTGCGCGCTGCTTTAAAAGCATGCCGTCCTCTGTAAGGACGATATTATGATTGCTGCGATGAAACAGCTTTACGCCAAGCTCTTCTTCCAGCTGCATCAGCTGCCTCGACAAAGTCGGTTGTGTAACGTGCAAAACCGCGGCCGCTTTGGTAATGTTTTCTTCCCGGGCAACCATTAAAAAATATTTCAATACACGCAGTTCCATACAGTCTCCTTAAATCATTAAAATACGCCACCCTGCCAAACCGGCTTACTGCCTGATATGTACGGATTTTGGCACAGTAAATCGTCATTTCTTGATTTATTTTACAGCTATAGTATAATGGGTTTGGAAAGAGTATGTCAAGAAAAAGGCAAAGGAGGAACCGATATGGACGAACAGACCACGTTTTTTGAGCAGACGAACGCCTCTCCGCTGGCCGCGCGCCTGCGGCCGCAGACGCTTGATGAAGTGGTAGGACAGTCACACTTGCTGGGCGAAGGGAAGGTGCTGCGGCGGCTGATCGAAAGCGACCAGATCTCCTCCATGATTTTTTGGGGACCGCCCGGCGTCGGCAAAACCACGCTGGCGCGCGTGATCGCAAACCACACAAAAGCACAGTTTATTGACTTTTCCGCCGTGACGAGCGGCATTAAAGAGATACGCACAGTGATGCAGCAGGCGGAAAACAACCGAAAATTCGGCGAAAAAACGATTGTGTTCGTGGACGAGATCCACCGTTTCAACAAAGCACAGCAGGATGCTTTTTTGCCGTTTGTGGAAAAAGGCAGCATCATTTTGATCGGCGCGACGACGGAGAACCCCTCTTTTGAAGTCAACGGAGCACTTTTGTCGCGCTGTAAAGTGTTTGTGCTGCAGAGTCTGAAGCCACAGGAACTGGTGCAGCTGCTGCAGCGTGCGCTGACAGACCCGCGCGGCTTCGGCGGCCAGCATATAGAGATTCAACCCGACCTGCTGAAAGCGATTGCGAACTTTGCAAACGGTGACGCACGCGCTGCCCTTTCCACACTGGAAATGGTGGTTTTGAACGGAGACGTACAGAATGACACGATTACCGTAACACCCGAAACCGTTGAACAGTGCACTTCCAAAAAGTCGCTGCTTTACGACAAAAACGGTGAGGAACATTATAACCTGATCTCTGCCCTGCATAAATCCATGCGCAACTCCGACCCGGACGCCGCCGTTTACTGGCTGGCCCGCATGCTGGAAGCCGGCGAGGACCCGCTTTATGTTGCCCGGCGCGTTACACGCTTTGCCAGTGAGGATGTTGGCCTAGCCGACCCGCGTGCACTGGAGTTAGCCGTTGCCGCTTACCAGGCTTGTCATTTTATCGGCATGCCGGAGTGCACCGTGCATTTGACACAGGCGGTTGTTTACCTTTCCCTTGCGCCAAAGTCCAACGCGCTTTATATGGCCTACGAACACGCCAAAAAGGATGCGTTATCACAGCTGGCGGAACCGGTGCCGCTTGTGATCCGCAATGCGCCCACGCGCCTGATGAAAGAGCTGGATTACGGCAAGGGCTACCAGTATGCGCACAATACGGAAGATAAGCTGACCAATATGCAATGCCTGCCGGATTCACTTTTAGGCCGCGCATATTATGAGCCGACCGACGAAGGACTAGAGACAAAATTTAAAACACGCCTTGAACAGATCAAGGCGTGGAAAAAGGAACATACAAAATAAAAGATGATTTATAGAACAGATAATTATAAAGAAACGCAAATAAATCCAGCTACCGGTCAGGTTTATGACGATACATGGATGGCTCTATAATTTGATCCGTGCGCAAAAAATCGTCGTCGTAAACTGCAAAGTTTACGACGACGTGGTGCCGACAACCGGAATCGAACCGGTACGATATTTCTATCGAGGGATTTTAAGTCCCTTGCGTCTGCCTGTTCCGCCATGTCGGCAAACTGTAAAAATTATGATACTTGATTTTGGGCAAAAAGTCAAGATAAAATAAATTTCGCGCTAGTCGTCGGCGTTTTTTTGCTCCGGCAGTTTAAAGTGTTTGGTCAGCGCCAGTTCAATTTCTTTGCGCCAGTCGGCCAGTTCGGCGCGCATGTCAGGCAGGGCATTTACAAAACCGTAGTGAATCAGCAAAGAGAAAATTTCTTTTAAATAACCGCGGTCGTTTTTGTCGGCATTTTCAATCGCTTTCCAAATGGCCTTCAGTTTATCCGGGCGCAGGCGTTTCAAATCGTCCAGCGTTTCGGCGCCGGTCGCATCCAAAATGGAGAACAACGATTCAAAAACCTCTTCAACTTTGTCACGGCTGACGTTTTCAAATAAGTCGTTTATCGTTTTTTCAAACAGGGTGCTTACATACTGCGGCTCATTTGCGTAAACAAAATCATCGCCGCGAATGTACCAGTTAAAGGCATGGTGCTGGCTGAGGCCGCTTTTGTCGCTTTCTACAACCAGGATTTTTTCATCGTGGCAAAACAGCTGGCCCACAATGGAGCCCTCGGGCAGGATCGTGGTGATTTTCTCGTTTATGCGGTCATAGCCGGCGGACTGGACAAAGCTTTCCTGAAAGCCCGGTCCGTCAAAATTATAAATATCTAAAACACGTTCGGCCTTTTTAACATTTTGAACCGCTGCGTATACGGCCAGATTACCGCCCTTAGAATGGCCGGTCAGGTGCACTTTTTCAAAGTGTTCGTCTAAAAAATCACGCAGATATTCGGCCGCCGCTTTCACCGTCCCCCCGGCAGGGAGAAAGAAAGGATTCCTGTACCTGTCTCTTATACACATCTCCGAGCCCACGAGACACTGAGCGAT
>URDW01000008.1 GCA_900546735.1 uncultured Oscillospiraceae bacterium | reverse complement strand
ATCTACACCTATTAAGTCGTCGGCAGCGTCAGATGTGTATAAGAGACAGAGATAACCGTGCTGAAAATCGACTTCATCGGCAAAGATGGCGCCATCGAGCGCGCCGAACGTGCCGAACGCATCGGCCGAGAAAAGGATCTTATCCGTTTCATCATACGTCATCATGACCTCGGGCCAGTGCACCATCGGCGCCATTACAAAATGCAGCTTGTGGCGCCCCGTTTCGAGCACGTCGCCCTCTTTGACGAGCAGCGCGTTTTCAAATGCGTCGCCGTCGAAAAACTGGGCAAGCATCGTCTTGATCTTCGCGTTGCAGACCACGGTCACGCCCGGGTAGCGGCGCACCAGTTCTGCAATGGAGGCCGAATGGTCAGGCTCCATGTGGTGCACGACCAGATAATCGAGCGCGCGGCCGTTTAAAGCGTGCGCCACGTTTTCAAAAAAGAGCTCGCCCACGGCGCTGTCCGCCGTGTCGAACAAAACGGTTTTTTCATCCAGAAGAACATAGGCGTTGTAGGAAACACCGTTCGGCACCGGGTAAACGCCCTCAAAAAGCGCCAGACGGCGGTCGTTTGCCCCGACCCAGACAAGGTCTTTCGTCACATTTCTTGTGCAGTACATAAAACTACCTCCAAGCCGCAAGAGCGACGCGGCAGGGCGGCAATGCGCCGAGCCGTAAAATTTGTTGATACCATTAAGCCCACGAAACAAGCAGCCGAACTGCTGCCGCGGGCCGAACTACTTACCGCCGGCCGTGCCCGAAAAATCGGCAAACAGCAGCGTTTGCATGGCGGTGCTGCCGGCGACCGGATGGCGGTAGCCAAGGCGAAAGCCGTTTTGCAGGAAATCGCCCACAAAGCGGTCGCTCATCGTCTCATACGTCAGCGCAAGCTTTTTCAGGCGCGCGTAACCGACAGCCTCCTGCACAACAGACGCTGCCGCCGGGCTGCCCGGCAGTGCAAAAATACGCAGGTTGTAAACCGGCGCACCGGCCGGAAGCACGACCTCCATCAGTTCGGCGATCTCCGCATGGTGCGCACGCAGCCGCTGCAGACCGCCCGGCGCCGCCAGGCGCAGACGCAGCGCACCGATGCCATGCGGCAGACGCGCAAGCGCAGCGCGCGGTGTGAGCGCAGCGAGCGCAGTCCGGTCAGCAGAAATATAGGCACGGCTCAAACGGCTCCAGCGCCGCAGGTAATAAAGAAAATAGGCACGGGCGAACTTCTGCCGGCGGCCGGGGTCCGGGCAATACAGGCAAAAAAGCGGATCCTGCACAAGCAGCTGCGCCAACGCAGATGCCAGCTTGCCGGTTTGCGCCCCGGAACGCAGTTTGAGCCTCATACCACACCTCCACAAAATCTTCGCAAATATTTTACACGTTTTACCCCGTGTTTGCAAGGCGTATTTTCCAAATAATAAGACAAGTTGCCCCAGTCATACTATAATTCAGACATATTCCGCAGAAAATTTAGAATTCTGTGTAGAAACTGCACGAATTTATTGACAAATATTAAAATTTATTGTATAGTTTTACCAAGGCTTTTTAGAACCAAGCGAACCATTAGATAGGAGTGTTTTAATTTGAAAAACTACAACGCAAAAGATATACGCAACATTGTGCTTGCCGGCCACGCGTCCAAGGGCAAAACCACGCTGGCCGAATCCATGCTGTTTACGGCCGGCGCGACCGACCGCATGGGCACCATCGCCGACGGCACGACCGTTTGCGACTACGACGCCGAGGAAAAGAAAAGAAAGTTCTCGATTTCCTCCGCCGTGGCGCCCATAGAATACAAGGGCAAAAAAATCAACATTCTGGACACTCCGGGTCTTTTTGATTTTGAAACCGGCGCCGCCGAGGGCATGCGCGCCGCAGACTGCGCCGTTTTGGTCATTTCCGCACGCAGCGGACTGGACGTCGGCAGTGAAAAAGCTTTCAAAGCCGCTTCCAAACGCCGCATCTCCAAAATCATCCTGCTGAACAAAATGGACGACGCGCGCGCCGACTTTTACAAAACGATGAACGCCGTCATCGCCAAATTCGGCACCAGCGTGTGCCCGGTCATCGTGCCCGTTGTGCAGGACAGCAAGGTCTGCGCCTACTATAATATGATAGAAGACAAGGCCTATACATACTCCGGCCGCACCAAGACCGAGACTGACGCCGCCCACGAGGACGAAGCGCGCTTTGAGGCGGTAAAAGAGGTGTTCAGCGAAGCCGTTGCCGGTGCCGACGACGAGCTGATGGAAAAATACTTTGAGGGCGAGCCCCTGACCCGCGAAGACCGTATTCACGGCCTGCGTGCCGGGCTGGCAGACGGCAGCATCGTGCCGCTGGTGTGCGCCTCCGGCGCAAGCGGCGCCTGCGTTGACATGCTGCTGGACTTCATTGCCGAATGCGCGCCGGCGCCAAGAGCGGAGTACGCCGCCGACCAGAACGGCGAGCCGACCGAGCTTACACCCGACGAAAGCGCCCCGACGGCCGCCATCTGTTTCAAAACCGTGGCCGACCCGTTCATCGGCAAGCTGTCGTTCTTTAAAACGATCAGCGGCAGGATCACGCCCGGTATGAGCGTAAAGAATCCGCGCACCGGCGCCGAGGAAAAGGTGGGCAAGATCGTGACCGTGTGCGGCTCCAAGCAGGAGGACTGCAAAGAGATCCCGGCCGGCGACATCGGCGCGCTGACCAAACTTTCCTCCTTTGCGACCGGCGACACCATGTGCAGCGGCTGCGAAGTGACGCTTGACCCGGTGGCTGTGGCAAACAGCGTTTACCGCATGGCCGTTGTGCCCGAAAAGAAAGGCGACGAAGAAAAGATCGCCTCCGGTCTGACCCGCCTTTGCGAAGAAGACCCGGCGCTGCACTTTGGCGCCGACAACACCACCCACGAACAGATTTTGGCCGGCCTCGGCGAACAGCACCTGGATGTGGCCATGGCCAAGCTGAAAGCAAAATACGGCGTTTCGGCCACGCTGAAAGCACCGAAGATCGCCTACCGCGAAACCATCACCAAAAAGGTCAGCGCCCAGGGCCGCCACAAAAAGCAGAGCGGCGGCCACGGCCAGTTCGGCGACGTGTTTATTGAATTTGAGCCCTGTCCGTGCGACGACCTGGAATTTGCCGAGCGCGTCGTGGGCGGTTCCGTGCCGAAGAACTTTTTCCCGGCTGTGGAAAAGGGACTGCGCGAATCCATCCAAAAAGGCGTTGTGGCCGGTTACCCGATGGTGGGCATCAAAGCCACGCTGTACGACGGTTCCTACCACCCGGTAGACTCCTCGGAAATGAGCTTTAAGATCGCCGCGAACCTGGCCTACAAAAACGGCATCCCCCAGGCGGGACCGGTGCTGCTGGAGCCGATCGGCACGCTCAAAGCCCTTTGCAACGACGAGGCGATGGGCGACGTGATCGGCGACATCAACAAGCGCCGCGGCCGCGTGCTGGGCATGACTCCGCAAAGCGGCGGCATGCAGGAGATCACGGCCGAAGTACCGATGGGCGAAATGGCCACATTTGCCACCTCCATGCGCCAGATCACGCAGGGACGCGGCAGCTTTGAAATTGAATTTGCCCGTTACGAGCGCGTGCCCGAGCACATTGCGCAGAAGATCATTGAAGAATCAAAGGCCGAAAACGCCTGATAAACCCAAAAGCAAAACAGGGATGCCGCCGGCAGGCAGCACCCCTGTTTTTATGTCTTACAAAAAGCCGGTTCAGTCCTGGGTAAGGTATTCGGCCAGCTGCTTTGCGCCGGCCTTTTGCGGTGCGCGCACCTCAGCAAGCAGGTTTTCGTAAAACGACACGGCGGCCACACGCCGCTTTTCGGCGGTTTTTTGACCCGAAGCCGTCAGAAAACGGCCGTAGACCTTCTCGAGCTTAAATTTATACTCCTGAAAAAACGATGGCTCGCTGTCGCCGCTGCCGTCTGAAATGCTGCCGTCGGCACGCAGGGTGTAAAGCGGTTCTCCGGCCTTGCCTTTATAAAGCAGCGTGCGCGCAATGCCGATCGCGCCGGCCGCGTCCAGCTTGTCGGCGTCAAAAAGGATTTTGGCCTCTATACTCTGCGGCGGGTCGCTGCTGCGGAAACGGTGCGTGCGGATGCAGTCCGCCACCCTGGCGGCAAACACCGGTGAAAAGCCGCCCGCAAGCAAAAAGGCGCGCGCCTTTTCAGCGCCGGCACGCGCGTGGCAGACCGCGGGGTCGGCCGCCTGCTCGCCGCGGGCAATGTCGTGCAGCAGACAGGCCGCGATCAAAACATCCCGCTCCACGCCCTGCTCCTGCCCGGCCAGATCCAGCGCCGTGTACAAAACGCGGTACACATGGCCGCGGTCGTGCGCCCGGTCATGCAGGCAGGCGCACATGTACGCCTCTATTTTCTGAAAATCCTGTGCACGCATAAAATTCTCCTTTAACTTTTGGGGCAAAGAATTACTCCATACCCGGCATCCAGCCGTATTTTTTCAGGTCCACAACGCCGTCGTCCGTGACCTCCACGCCCTCGCCGCGCAAAAGATCGATCTGGGCGTTGCCGCCGCCGAACGCGAACGCAGACGAGACCCGGCCGAACCGGTCAACGACCCGGTGGCACGGGATTACGCCGGGGCGCGGATTGACGTGCAGCGCATAGCCCACAACACGCGCCCAGCGCGGGCTGCCGGCCATCATGGCCACAGTGCCGTAAGTGGCGACCCGGCCTTTCGGGATCTGCATCACCGCGCCATAAACCGCCTCAAACACCTTGCCGGCCATTCGACCACCCTCTCCTGCTCTGATGTATTTCTACAATTATTTTAAAACCGGCCGGCACAAAAGTCAACGGCCGTCTCTTTGCACAGCAAACGCCATACCGGGTTGACAGGCGCGCGTTTGTCCGCTATGATGAAAGCGTACCAATGAGGAACGCGGTGAAAGGCCGCGGCAGCTCACTCTACTGTATGGGGATACGAACCCGCAAAAGCCACTCGCAAGGGGAAGGCGCGGGCAAGGCAAAGCCCCGAGCCAGGATATTCGGCGGTACAAAAAAATATTTTTCGGTGAGGAGAAGAAAAAATGAACAAAACGAAGAAAAAATGGATCACAACTGCGATGGCCTTTTTGCTGGCCCTTTCGGTCTGCGTGCCCGCCTTTGCGGCCGCACCGGCAAAAAGCGAAGTGCAAAAGGAAGCCGTGGCAGCCGCCGCTTACCTGGAGCAAAGCGGCCTGAACAGCTTTACGGCCGACAGTTCAAGAGACTTTCTGCTGTTCCTGCGCGCCGGCGCAGACGTGAGCGCTTACAAAGGCACCTACCTGCAGTCGGTAAAAGACAAGCTGAACGAAACGGGCGGCCGGCTCGGCTCCATGCAGCTTTTTGCCAACATCCTGCTGTGCCTGGATGCGCTTGGGGAAGACGTGACGGACTTTGCCGGCTTTGACCTGCCGGCGCTTTACGCCGAAACAGACCCGGCCGCGCCGGATTACAACAACCCCTATTACTACAAAGAAGCACTGGAGAGCGCCGCTTTGTTTGTAGACGACACCGCATTTCAGGACGGATTGCTGGACGGCTTGCTGGCGTTTTACAAAATGGGCGAGGGCATGGACTACTACGGCTGCTCCAGCGACAACACCGCCTATTTCATTGCCGCTTTGTGTGCTTATGACGGCGCGCGCGACGTAAGCGCCTATTTAAGCGACGCGACCGCCGTATTGGAAAGCCACAAAACGCAGGGCGGCTATTTTTCCAACGCACAGTACGGCACAGAGCCGAACGCCGACTCCACGGCGCTGGCGCTGATGGCCTACGCTGCGCTGGGCAACACGGAAAAATGCGCCGAAGTCTACGCCGACCTGGCGGGCTTTAAGGGCTCCGGCGACGGCATTTACACCTACGCCGGTACGGACAGCGCCTATGCCACGCGCGACGCGCTGACCGCTTTTGGCTACTACCTGCCCCTGCTGGAAGACGACACGCCGCAGGATACGACCGCCGCAGGATCATCTGTAAATGAAGAACAGAGCACGACCGGCGCGGCGCAGAACAGCGGCAATGAGAAATCGCCGGCGACCGGCGCCCAAAACACCGCCGTTTGGATGGCGGCCGGCGCAGCCGCAGTAATTGCCCTGGGCGGCTTTGGCTTAGCTGCAAGGCGTAAAACGCAAACACAAAAATAACTTTACGGCTGTGCGCTGCAAAACAAAACAGCATAAGAAATTGCGGCAGAAAGGAAAAGCTATGAAACCATTATTCAGACCAGCAGACCAGCCCGTACAGCGGCGATGGTTGTGCTGCTGTCTGCCGCAGTTTTTTGCGCCTGCGCACAGCAGAGTGCCGACATCTCGGGCAAATGGAAAACGTCGCACAACCTTTCGGACTCCGTAAACGAGGTCGTCAACGAAAGCAAATTTGCACAAGGCACAGAAAATAAATTTGACGCGGCGCTGTATGTAGACCGGATCTGCACCATTGAAAAGCAGAGCGGCAGCGATTACTACACCATTTCCGCCGCGCCGGACATGCAAAAGTTTGAAAAGGATTACAAGGCCTATATAGACCGGTACACAGCCTGGATGGTTGAACAGTTTTACCTAAAAAACGGCCAAGGCGAGACCCGGCAGGAATTTGCCGAACGTTTTGAAGCCGGTAACGGCAAAATACCGCAGCGCGCGTTTGAAGATTTGTTTTACACGACGTTTGACGCCGATATTCAAAAAAGTGTAAAATCGCTCTACAGTGAAGAATGCTCTCTTTTTGTCCGGGACGGCCGCTTGTACCGCAACGCCATGACGCAAGACGGTACAGATGGGTACGAAACATTTACTCTGGACGGCGACACGCTGACCATTACCGGAAACTTTGACATGGACGGCAATGCGATCCCGCCCGAAGACGGCGGCACCTACGAACCTACGGTGATAACACGCGTAACGGAATGAATCGCGCCGCTTTCAAACACCGGCACTTTACGAAACACTGCTTTCAAAAAGCGCAAACAAAAAAGCCCCGACCGGGGCTTTTTTGTTTGCGTTAAAGCCAGCCGCCAAAGCGGCGGATGTAGGCCTTTTTCACCAGCATGGCCAGTGCCATATAGCCGGCAAGGAATACACCCAGCCAGGCGAAATAAACACCCGGCAGTGCTGTCATCCCGAGCGCCGCGGCAATCGGTGTGAACGGGATCAGCGCCGCAGCGGCAATGCCGCCGAAGGTCAGCAAGGTGACCGGTGCGCAAGCACGGCTTTGCACAAACGGGAGCTTTGGCGTGCGGATCATATGGATCACAAGCGCCTGGCTCCACATAGATTCCACAAACCAGCCGGTCTGGAACAACGCAATGTACGCAGCCTGTGCAGCCGGGTCTGTCAGCTGCGAATACAGCTGCCCGCCGCTCAGCGCCGGACAAAGCACAAAATACATCAGCAAATAAGTGGCAATGTCAAACACCGAACTGGTGGGCCCGACCCACAGCATGAACCGGCCGATGCCGGAAGCGTCCCACCTGCGCGGCTTTTGCAGATAATCCCCGTCCACATTGTCCCACGAAATGGCGGTACAGGCAATGTCATAAATGAGATTCAAAAGAATCAGCTGAATGGAGGCCATTGGCAAAAACGGCAAAAACGCACTGGCCGCCAGCACCGAAAGCATGTTGCCGAAATTGGAGGAGACCGTCATTTTGATGTACTTGATCATATTGGCGTATGTTCGGCGGCCCTCCACCACGCCACGTTCCAGAACCATCAGGTCTTTTTCGAGCAGCACGACTGAAGCGGATTCCTTGGCAATATCGACCGCCGTGTCCACACAGATGCCCACGTCGGCTGCCTGCATAGCGGGCGCATCGTTGATGCCGTCGCCCATATAGCCGACGCTGTGGCCGTTTTCACGCAGCACCCGGATCACACGGGCTTTCTGCAACGGTGAAAGTTTGGCAAACACCGTGATTTTTTCTGCCGCGCCGGCCAGTTCGGCGTCGCTGAGCTTTTCCACGTCGTCACCAAGAAGAATCCGGTCGACCGAAAGACCGACCTGGCGGCAAACGGCGCGCGCCACCTTGTCGTTGTCGCCAGTCAGCACCTTAACGTTCACACCGCAGGCATGCAGGGCCTGTATGGCCGACTTGGCCGATTCTTTCGGCGGGTCTAAAAATGCCAGAAAGCCGATAAGCACCATATCCTTTTCATCAGCAGCCGAGAACTGCCCCGCCGGCGCCGGATCGGTTTTCTGCGCAACGGCAATAACGCGCATACCCTGTGCATTCAGCGTCTCAGCCCGGCTGCGCACCATGCGGCGCACCGAATCCTGCAGCACACAGACCTTGCCGCCGCACTCGGCATAGGCACAGCAGGCAAGCATTTCCTCCACCGCACCCT
Organism: uncultured Oscillospiraceae bacterium; assembly: GCA_900546735.1. GTDB lineage: Bacteria > Bacillota > Clostridia > Oscillospirales > Acutalibacteraceae > Scybalenecus > Scybalenecus merdavium. Next base: position 17,366 of record URDW01000008.1, on the reverse strand, counting down.
TGGTGACCAGCTGCGTTTTGCCGCTTTTGTCACGAACGACAACACTCATTCTGCGGCGTTCAAAATCAAACGGGATCTCGTCCACTTTTGTATAAGCAGCGATCAGGCTGTCTGCCCCGCTTTGCCGCTGCTTGGCGATCACCGCAAGGTCGATCAGGTTTTTCAGCCCGGTCTGAAAGTAACTGTTTAAAAAGGCATGGCGCAAAACACGGCCATCTTCTTCCCCGTCCACATTCAAATGTTTTTCAAGCACGACCCTGTCACGGGTAAGCGTACCGGTTTTATCGGTGCAAAGCACATCGATAGAACCCAGGTTTTGGATGGCGTTCAGATTTTTAATGACGACCTTTTGCCGGCTCATTGCAACAGCGCCCTTGGCCAGCGACGTGGTCACGATCATGGGCAGCATTTCCGGCGTAAGACCCACAGCGATCGAAATGGCAAACAGCGCCGCCTGCATCCAGTCGCCCTTTGTAAAACCGTTGATAAAAAACACGACCGGCACCATGATCAGCATAAAACGGATCAGCACCCACGAAACGGAATTAACGCCCTTTTCGAATGTTGTTTTCGGCGGTTTTTGGTTCAGATGTTTGGCTGCCGCGCCGAGCACCGTGCTGTTGCCGAGCGCAACGGCGACCGCCTGCGCGCTGCCGCTGACGACGCTGCTGCCCATGAATACAAGATTGTTTATATCCGTCAGCACACCGGTCTGCCTGCCGGGTGTGGTGCTTTTTTCGACCGGTTCGCTCTCTCCGGTCAGCGCCGACTGGCTGACAAACAGGTCTTTGGCGCGGATGACGCGCAGATCGGCCGGCACCATATCGCCGGCGGAAAGATGTACGATATCACCCGCCGCGATTTCCTCCACCGGGATCTCTGCCTTTGTGCCGCCGCGTTCCACACAGGCAGTTGTGCGGATCATGCGGCCGAGCTTTTCAGCCACATTACCACTGCGCGTCTCCTGCACAAAACGCAGCACGCCTGAAAGCAGCACCATGATCGTGATTATGGAGACTGTGGCGTAACTGCGCGCGCCCGGTTCAGCAAAAACAATGTCGGTAAACACGGAAATAACGGCCAGCACCAGCAAAACGACCGTAAACGGGTTGATGAAGGCAAAAACCAGGCGTTGGACGGCCGAATTTTTTCTGCCGTAAGTCAAAACATTTTCACCGTACAAATCTTTTGCGTGCGCTGCCGCCTGCGCGTCAAGACCGCCGGGCGCAGTGCCGTATTTTTGCAGTACTTCTTTTTCTGTATGCAGCGCGGCCCAGCGGAGCCTTTTTGCCGCATCGTCCTTTTTAGCTGCCGCCGTATACTGCACGGCAGGCGTGATGATTTTGTTTGTTTTTTTCATGTGTTGCACCTCCAAAGCATAAATTTTGGAATCGGTGCAGTGCACAAAAGGAATTTCAGTCCGCCGGAAAAGAACGGCACGGCAATGCGGTGCACGTCTTTTTCAGCAGCGATAAAATTTTCCCTGACCCAACAGAGCCTGCACTGCCGCATTCCGTATCCATTCTTTTCACCTCACTTTAAAAAATATTCCAAACGCAAATGCGCGTTTTTCAAACAAAAAGCCGCCGCTTGCAGCAACTGCAAAACGGCGGCAAAAAAGCGCACAAAGGCACTAAGTACACAAACCGGCACACGCGCACCGGCAAAACAAAGGCCGTTTTACAATTTGACTGAAGTTTGTACTGTGGTACACAGCGCGGCACCCCTTTCATAGAAATAAAATAAAAAAGCCCGCATGTTCGGAAACATACGGGCCGTAAAACCAGAACCTAGTCCGTTTGAGCTTTAGCTTTGCAGGGCGATGAAACTGTGTTATGGTGCACCTTGCGTTCGATGCACCCTGTTCAAACCAGCGCATGGTGTCTCCACCATTTTGCGGCAACAGCCCGTATCCCTGTAGGAGCCTTACCTACCGAACGGTTTTACTGTAACATACATCTTGCTTTTTGTCAAGTTTTGCACGGTGGTGTGCAAAATCAGCGTGCAAAAGCAAAAAGCCCCGGTGCGGGACTTTTTGCTGTGCTTTGCCGTTTAAGATTCGCTGACGGTATCCGGTGTGAGCACATCCGCATACCACTGGGAACCGATCTTTAAAAGCGTTGTGGTGTAAACGGCCGTGTACGCTTCATTGCCGTTTGCATCCGTTACGGTCACGGTCGTGTCCACCGCGGCCACATCGTCAATATCCTCCGAAGAAATGCCGAAGGACGACAGCTTTTCCGTCTGTTCGGCACTCAGCGCGGACAGGTAGGCGTCTTTCATGCCATCCTGCGCCAGAACAGATTCGTAGGAAACGCCGTAGCCGGCCTCATAACCGGCCGTAGTCGTGTCGTTCAGGCCGAAACAGCCGAGCACAAATTCTTCAATGTACTCGCCGGCCGACTTGTTCTGCTGCGTATCGGCGGTAACGACCTCGGCAAACCGGGAGTCATAGCCGATATATTCCCTTGCATAGTCGGCGCCTTTGCCGTACGCTTCCTCCAAAGCGATCTCGCGCTCTTCGGAATAGATAGAGGCGCAGTTTTCAAACGATTCAATAATGTTGTCGTAGGTGATTTTATAATCCTCGCCGTAGACCTGCCGGTGCATCTGGGCATACAGCTCGCCGAACGGCGTCATGATCTCTCTCAAATCGTCCCAGGTGTGCGACTCGATCAGTTCCACAAACGCGGGATAAACGGTTTTTAAGATCTCATTTTCATAGTCGGCAGCCAGCTCGTCTTCATCCAGCTCTTTCAGTTCTTTATCCTCCGCGATAAAGGGCTTGAAATAATCCTCTGCCGATAAGTCGCCGAGCTTGGCATTTTTACAAAGGTCGGAATACTTCAGGCTTTCGTAGCCGTTTTGCAAAAACAGGTTTTCCACATAGGCGCCGGCCACCTTCTCGGGCTGGAACATCATATAGCGCCCGGTGAAGAAAAACGCAATGATGACGGCCGCGATCACAACGAAGGCCAGCGTAGCGGCGGTACCGTAAAGCTGCAGCTTTTTCTTACTCATTTACGCTTCCTCCTTTGTGTCGTTGTCGTCGTCATCCTTCAGCACGCCGCGGCGCTCGATCAGCGCCTGGGTGATGCGCTCTTTCTTTTCGCCGACCATGTCATAGAAAAGGATCGGCACAAACTGCAAAACGACGAACACAGCCGGAATGATCGTATAGATGATCAGGAACTTGTTGAGCGTGTCGTCGGTCTGCGGCGCGTAGGCCACGTTGCGCTGGGTGGAAGCAACATAGCCGGCCCAGACGATCAGCATCGGGCCGAAGCCCTTGGTCAGCGCGGCCGCGATCTTCGAGAACAGACCCACGCCGGCGTAGGCAAGCCCCTCCTGGCGGATGCCGTTTTTATACTCCATCTCATCCACGCAGTCGGCGATCATGATGTTCGGCGTAACGTTTGTGTTGCCGTGCTGCAGGCCGACAAAGAAATTGATGATGAGAAACGGAATGATCAGCGTGTCGTTGAAGCCGATGCCCCTGGACACCAGGTAAAGAATGGCCAGGCTGCATGCGCCGTAAATACAAAATACGATATAGGTTTGTTTGGTAGACAGTTTTTTCAGCACCTGCTTCACGATCAGCATGCTGACCGCCGTGCCGATGCCCATCGGCAGCAGCAGCGCGATCTTCAGGTCTTTAGAACCAAGCAAATAAACCGCTATGTAAAGCGAAACGGTGGAGTAAACGCCGCGGCCGAAACCGGTCAGCTTTGTCAGCGCCACCATCAGCAGGTTTTTGGAGCTGAACACCACCTTGATGCTTTCCTTGATGCTGACGGGTTTTGTGGAGGTGGACTGGATGCGTTCCTCGTTATTTACAAAGAAAATGGAAATAAACAGCACCGCGCCGAGCGCGCACACAGCGGTGGAAATGACCAGGTCAAGGCCTTGTGCCTCGGCAATATCGAACTGCTGCTTGCCGAGCAGCAGCTCCATGACCGCGCCGACCACAATGATGACGACCATGCCGCCGGACTGGCCGACGCTGCGGAAAATGGACGCGATGGAGATGGCGTCTGACCGTTCGGACGGCAGCGGCGAACTGACGGCGCCGTAGCAGTTGGTGGGGCTTTCGACCATGCAGGAAAACGCCGTATAAAGCGAATAGATCACGAACATCCAGACACAGGCGACTGTAAAGTTGTTGGTCGTGGGCGGAATGAACACCAAAAGGGAAACGATGGCAAGCGGTAAAACGGCATAGCCGTACCACGGGCGCACCTTGCCCAGCTTGCTTTTTGTGCGGTCTACCAAAACACCGACGACCAGCTCGCCGACCGCGCCGACGATGCCCGCCACAAAAAACACCAGCGACAGCACCGAGGTGATGCGCGCCGGGTCGATATCGGTGCCCTTGAATGCAAAATCGTTGAAAAACGTATAGGTGTAGTCCGGCATCCACCCGGTCAAAAGCGCAATGCCGAAAAGCCCGATCCCATACGTCCAGGGTTCATGTTTTTTCATAAACCCCTTGACCTTCTCAGCCATTTCAGGACCTCTTCTCTTAAAAAAATTATGAATTTATTTATGATTTTAACATAGATTTTACATAAATTCAACACGTTTTTGGTACGAATCCCCATTTATATGCATTATTTTACACAGCCTTTACATGCCGGCAGGGTCAGGCGCTAAAAAAGCGCGCCGCCAAAAAACAGGCAGCGCGCTTAAAAATTGTATATCTTAAGCTGAAATATGAATAAATATACAGGCGCTGAATTGGCCAGACCGGCCGAAAATCACTCCAGCGCGATCGTGACCTCGCCGCTTTGCAGGCGGTGCGCCTGTCCGTTTGCATCGGTCACCGTCAGGGCAAATTCGTCATCCACCGTGCCGGCCACCGCCGGGTAAGAAGAGCCGCCCGAAACGACCGTGATTTTTTGCCCGGTCAGGAACATGCGCCGGCGGTAATCCTCCAGAAACGGCTTTTGCTCCAGATTTTTATAGTACGCCGTAAAACGGTCGATCACCGCAGCGGCCAGGCGGGACGAGGCGTCGCCGGGCGCGGCGTCGAACACGGCGCCGGCGCGCGCCTGCAGCTCGGGCGGGAAACCGCCGGCCGGCGTGGAAACGTTGATGCCGATGCCGAGGACCGCAAAATCGAGCGAGCCGGTCTCGGCGTCAAACGCGCCCTCCGTCAGAATGCCGCACACCTTTTTGCCGCGCACATAGATGTCGTTGACCCATTTGATAGCAGCCGGGCAGCCGGCCACCTCCTCTATGGCAAGCGCCACGGCGGCCGCGGCGGCCGTGGTAATATAAAGCGTTTTTTCCGCCGTCAGCTGCGGACGCAGCACCAGAGAAATGTAGACGCCGCTGTCGGGCGGCGAAAAAAAGCTTCTGCCCTTGCGGCCGCGCCCGCCCGTCTGGCAGCGCGCCACAACGGCCGTGCCCTCCGGCGCACCGGAGGCGGCCAGCTGCCGCGCCGCGTCATTTGTAGAGGATATGCTTTTGTGCACTTCCAGCTGCGGCAGGTCTGTTTTTAAATAGCGGAGGATGCTTTGCCTGGTTACGACATCGGCCTCGCCGCCAAGCGCATAGCCGCGGTTGCGCACCGCCAGGATCGGGTAGCCGTCGGATCGCAGCGCCTGCACGGCTTTCCACACCGCAGCGCGGCTGACGCCGAGCGCACAGGCGATCTCCTCACCCGAAAAGTAGCGGCCGCGCGCTTTTTCGAGCATCTCCAAAACATAGCTTTGCACCGACATGCTTATGCCCCCAGACAGTTAGAATTCTTTACTGAGAAAATAGTAACACATCTGCACGCGCCGGTCAACCGCACCGTGGACAACGCCAAAAAACTGTGCTATACTGTGCAAAAAGGAGGCGTACACATGGCAAACGACAAACCGGCGGACACGGCCGTTTACGAAAAACTGGTGCAGGCCCTGCTGCCGTGGTACCGCAAAAACGCGCGTTCCCTGCCCTGGCGGCGCGACCGCGAGCCGTACCATGTGTGGCTGTCCGAGATCATGCTGCAGCAAACGCGGGTGGAAGCCGTGCGCGGCTACTACGAACGCTTTTTAACGGCACTGCCGACCATCCGCGACCTGGCGGAAGCGCCCGAAACGCAGCTGTTTAAGCTGTGGGAGGGGCTCGGCTACTACAGCCGTGTGCGCAACCTGCAAAAAGCCGCCAAAAAAATTATGGAAACGGGCGGCAATTTCCCAAACACTTACGACGAGATCCGCGCGCTGCCGGGCATTGGCCCCTACACGGCAGGCGCGGTCAGTTCCATCTGCTTTGAACGGCCGCGCGCCGCCGTGGACGGCAACGTGCTGCGCATCACCGCGCGGCTGACCGGCAGCGAAGCGCCGATCGACCTGCCCGAAGTAAAACGCGGGGTGACCGACGCGCTGGAGCGCGTGTACCCGGCGGGGCACTGCGGCGAATTTACCCAGGCGCTGATGGAGCTTGGCCAGGCCGTGTGCACGCCGAAGAGCCCGAAATGCGAAATCTGCCCGTGCGCGGCCTTCTGCCGCGCCAACGCCGCAGGGAACGCCGAAAAGCTGCCGGTGCGCCTGCCAAAGCGTGAAAAGCGGCTGGAGCAAAAGACGGTGTTCCTTTTGACCTGCGCCGGTAAGACGGCGATCGAAAAGCGGCGTGGAAAAGGCCTTTTGGCCGGCATGTGGCAGCTGCCGAACGTGCCCGGACACCTGAACGCCAACGAAGCTTTGCAGGCGGCCGAAAAGCTTGGCGCAAAGCCCGTAGCGATCGAAAAAGAGCTGCACAAAACGCACATTTTCACGCACATCCGCTGGGAGATGGTGGGCTACGCCATAGAGTGCCGGGAAGAAAGCGGCGCATTCGTCTGGGCAACGCCGCAGCAGCTGGCGCAGGAATACGCCCTGCCGACGGCCTTTCGCATCTTTCTGGACGCGGCGCAGGACTGAGCGGCCTGCGCGCCGGCGGCAAAAAACGCCCCGCCGACGATTTTTGCAAAAAATTCAAAAAAGCTATTGACTGCAAAAAAACATTATGGTATATTATTAGGGCATTGAAACGCTGGTGTAGCTCAGTTGGTAGAGCAGCTGATTTGTAATCAGCAGGTCAGGGGTTCGAGTCCGTTCACCAGCTCCAAGTTTTTGGCATGCTGGTGCTGCAAAGGGCAGTCTCCGTTTTCAGTGCCCATGCCAATCGAATATGGGAGAGTTCCCGAGTGGCCAAAGGGAACAGACTGTAAATCTGTCGCGTCTTCGCTTCGGTGGTTCGAATCCACCCTCTCCCACCAGAAAAAGGCAGGTTCCGCATAAGGACCTGCCTTTTTCCATGAAATAAATCCCCGCAGGATTTATGAAATCTTTCAGATGAAATATTATTCGCTGTGCGAATGCGAAATGCTGCCGCATGATTTGTTTCATTTCATGTTTTGCATAAGCAAAACATTTCACGTTGCGTTAGAAACATTTCATTCATTTGGAGGAGAGATCATGAAAGAAAACAAATTGGCCGACCTGTCCATGGAATTTTCGGTGCAGGTCATTCACCTTTGCGAAAATATAAAAGGCCATCGCGCGCTGGTCGACCAGTTGGAACGTGCCGCAACAAGCGTTGGTGCCAACATCCGTGAGGCAAATTATGCCCACAGCAAGGCCGACTTTATTGCCAAACTGCAAATCGCACTAAAAGAATGCTATGAAGCGCAGTATTGGCTGGAACTATTCGTAAAATCCGGTCTGACCGACAAGGAAATCGCCAAAACACCGTATACCCTTTGCGGCACGATCCGCCGGTTGCTCATCGCCTCGGTCAACACAGCCAAAGAAAGCCAAAACCCAAAATAACGTTTGTACAGCATCAAAGCCACTGGACAAAGGAGCTGCAGCCATGAGTTATTTAAGCGAACTGCGCAAAGCCGTCGGCCACCGGCCGCTTTTGGCCGCCGGGGCGACCGTTTTGGTCGTAAAAAACGGTCAGATTTTATTGAACCTGCGCGCCGACACAAAAACATGGGGCATCCCGGGCGGTTCCATGGAGCTGGGCGAAACACTGGAAGAAGCGGCCAGACGGGAGCTTTTGGAGGAGACGAACCTGCATGTGCAGAGCCTGGAGCTTTTGCATGTGTTTTCGGGCAAACCGATGTACTTTGAATACCCGAACGGCGACAAAGTGCACTCCGTTGCCGTGCTGTACAAAGCCCAAAACGTGACCGGCGAACTGCAGATAACAGACGACGAAAGCCTGAAACTGCAGTACTTTGCCCCGGACGACCTGCCGACACTCGAAAGCCGGTCGGAACACATTTTAAACTGGGTGCGTGAAAACCGGCCGGACGTACTGCGCTGAAGGGCACGCCTTTATAACAGACTGTAACCCCGACAAAGAGGAAAGGCACACAGGCTAAAAACCTGTGTGCCTTTTACATTTTAGAGCGAAAATATTACTGAACCGATTTGCCCAAGCCGTAAGCCTGCTGGAGTTGAGGCTTGCCTTCTATATCGCCCACATCACCGTTGCCGCCGGCCAGCACATGGCCAAGATCGTGCCGGCGCAGGTGCTCGGGCAGGTGGTCATAATACTACAGCACATCGCCAAAGCCATTGCCCTCGGCGGCCATCAAAAGCGCCGAGGCGCGATCGTGACCGCGCAGCAGGTTGCCTTGCGCATAGCAAGCGACCTGAGCATCTACAAAAAATGCCGCTGAAGCGGCACGGGCAAAGCGCCCGGTCCCGTTTTGAAAGCACACGGTTTTAAACAGCATGCAAGCGCGGAAAAACCGCGCTTTTTTGTGCAAAATTTAGCAAAACAGCTTGTACGGCCTACCTTTCTATGGTAAAATAATAAAGTAATTGGACTGCGCGTAAACACGCGGGTCGAATGCAGGACAAAAACAGCCGTTTTACCGGCGGCACATCGTAAACCGGCTGTTTTGTCAAAATCAAAGGAGGTAGATTTATGGAAAAACTCTTTAAGCTCAAAGAGAACAAGACGACCGTCGGCCGCGAAATCGTTGCCGGTCTGACCACGTTCTTTGCAATGGCGTACATCATTGCCGTGAACCCCACGCTTTTGAGCCAGTCCGGTATGGAATGGGGCGCCGTGTTCCTGGCGACCATCATTTCTTCCATCATCGGTACACTGGTCATGGGTCTTGTGGCCAACGTGCCCTACGCGCTGGCGCCCGGCATGGGTCTGAACGCGTTTTTCGTGTACACCGTTTGCTTTACTTTGGGCTTCACCTGGCAGCAGGCGCTGTCCATGGTGTTCATCTGCGGTGTCATCAACATTCTGATCACCGTGACCAAAGTGCGCAAGTACATTATTAAAGCCATTCCGCGCAGCCTGCAAAACGCGATCGGCGGCGGTATCGGCATCTTTGTGGCCTACCTCGGCCTGCTGAATGTCGGCATCATTTCGTTCGACTCCGGCGTACCGGCGCTGGCCACGCTGAACCAGCCTGCATTCTGGCTGTTTCTGATCGGCCTTGCGCTGACCATCATTCTGCTGGTGCTCAAAGTCAAGGGCGCCATCCTGATCGGCATTGTTGTGACCGCCGTGCTCGGCATTCCGATGGGCGTGACCACCACGGCTGAGACCGTCAGCTTTACAGAGGCCTGCGAACAGCTGCCGACAACGTTCGGCGCCATCTTCACCAGCGAGGGTCTGGGCTCCCTGTTCTCTGACGCAGGCAAGATCCCGCTTGTGCTGATCACCATCTTCTCGTTCAGCCTTTCCGACACCTTCGACACGATCGGCACCTTCATCGGCACCGGCCGCCGCACCGGTATTTTCAGCGATGAAGACGAAAAGGCAATGGAGAGCACATCCGGCTTTAAAACCAGACTGGACCGCGCCCTGTTCGCCGACGCAACGGCGACCTCCATCGGCGCGATTTTGGGTACTTCCAACACCACGACCTATGTGGAAAGCTCCGCCGGTATCGGCGCGGGCGGCCGCACCGGTCTGACCAGCGTGGTCGTTTCCATCTGCTTTGCCATCAGCGCATTTTTGGCCACATTTGTCAGTGCCATCCCGTCTGCTGCCACAGCGCCGGCGCTTGTTGTGGTCGGCGTGATGATGATGTCGTCGTTCAAAGAGATCAAGTGGGACGATTTCGACGAAGCCGTGCCCGCCTTCTTTGCCGGCGTATTCATGGCGCTTTGCTACAGCATCTCCTACGGTATCGCCGCCGGCTTCATCTTCTACTGCATCGTCAAGATCTGCAAGAAGAAAGTTAAGGAGATCCACCCCATCCTTTGGGTCGCCACGATCCTTTTCATTTTGAACTTTGTTCTGCTGGCCGTGCTGCCGACCGGCGCTTAATTTAAAACCAACGACCAAAGGCCGGGCATTGTTGCCCGGCCTTTCAGCGTGTCGAAAAAGGTATAGTGGCAACAAATTATACAGCCCGACGCGCTGAGAGGCTGTCAAAAAGGCGAGTTGGATTTTGTATTTTGCGAGGGACGGCCGTCGTCTAAATGCACGCCGATACGTTCGCAACCGCCTTTTGAATAATTTTTTGCGGCGATTGCTCGCTCCAAGTGTGCATTTCTCCTCTCCCCAAAAAGCCATGTGGCTTTTTGGGGGACCCCCTAGGTACTGCCCCCCGAGCAAAAGACAAAAAGTCTGAGGCGTTCCGAAAAAATCCGGAACGCCTTTGCTGATTTCAGAATAGCAGATGCCGGCGAAAAAAGCAGTGCGCTTCGCCAATGATTTGGCTTTTTGTACGTTTTCAGCGCTTTGAAAACCGGCAGGCCGCCGCTTGATCACAGGCGCACCCGAACGGAGGAACAAAGAGCCGTCCCCGTCACTGCCCGGCGTTTTTTGATGAAACGGTCGGCAGTAGCTTTTTCTTTTTGCATGCGTAGTAGACCAGGCCCGCCACATCGGCCAGCACCCAGCCGATCGGTACCGACCACCAGATGCCGGTGACACCCAGCGGTGTGGCCGAAAGCAGGTAGGCAAGCGCCACGCGCGTGCCGAGCGAAATGACCGTCAGCACCACCGACATGCCGGGGCGGCCGAGCGCGCGGTAAAGCCCGTAGAGCAAAAACAGACAGCCGATACAGCAGTAAAACACGCCTTCAATGCGCAGGTAGCGCACGCCCTCGGCGATCACAGCCGTCTCCTGCGCGCCGACAAAAAGCTGCATCAGCGGCGCGGCAAACACAAAAACGATGACCGACACAGCCAGGCTGAAACCGCCGGCCACCGCCACGGCGCCTTTCAGGCCTTTTTTAATGCGCTTTGTCTCGCCGGCGCCGTAATTTTGCGCAATGAAAAACGAAAACGCATTGCCGAAATCCTGCACGGGCATATAGGCGAACGAGTCGATCTTGACAGCGGCGGCAAACGCCGCCATAACCGTGGCGCCAAAGCTGTTGACAAGCCCCTGCACAGCCAGAATGCCGAGATTCATGACCGACTGCTGCACGCACGTCAAAATCGAGTAGCTGGTGATAACGCGCAGATCTGCCGGCCTGACTGCCCAGTCGCGGCCGCGCGGACAAAGCGCCGGATACTTCACAAGCGTGTACACCGCAAGCCCGGCGCCCGAAACATACTGCGAAAGCACCGTGGCCTCGGCCGCACCGGCCACGCCGCGGTGAAAAACGAGCACAAAGACAAGGTCGAGCACAATGTTCAGCACGGCCGACACCGCCAGAAAAACGAGCGGCACGGCCGAATTGCCCACACTGCGCAGCAGCGACGCAAAGTAGTTGTAAAGAAACGTGGCGGCCAGACCGGCATAGATGACATGCAGATAATCATACATCAAAACATCAATGCCTGACGGCGCCTGCAAAAAGCCGATGATCGGCTTTTGCAAAAGATAAACACCGGCCGTCAGCACGGCGGTGAGCAGTGCGATCAGCCCAAACGACGCGGCCGCCGCACGGCGCAGACCCGGCATGTCCTTTTGCCCGAAACGCGCCGAAAAAAGCGCGCCGCTGCCAAGACAGAGCCCCAGCAAAATGGAGGTCAAAAACGTCATCAGCGTATAAGCAGAGCCGACGGCCGCCAGTGCATCGGCGCCCAAAAAACGGCCGACGATCAGCGTGTCGGCCACATTGTAACACTGCTGCAGAAGGTTGCCGAGGATCATCGGCACGGCAAAGCGCAGCATGACCGGCAGGACCGGGCCGCTTGTCAGGGAATGCGTTTGCATTGTATCACCATAGTTTCAAAACGTAACTTTTAAATTTCGATTTGTAAATATTATAATCAAACATCTTTCTTTTGTCAATTTTATTATTGCGTTTTTCCTGCTTATTTCTTATAATATATACATAATATAAACGCAGCACAGCAAGGCAAAGGAGGCACGCTATGTTTTTAGACGGACTGGACGCACTGGACCGCGCCATTTTGGAGCAGCTGATCGAAAACGCGCGCATGTCCTACTCACAGATCGCAAGCCGCACCGGCATTTCCCGCGTGGCCGTGCAAAAGCGCGTGCAGGCGCTGGAGGCACGCGGCATCATTGAAGAATACACCGTGGTGTTGAACCCACAGAAGATCAGCGGCGCCGTGTCGTGTTACTTTGAGCTGGAGTTTGCGCCGGCCAGCCTGCAGGCGGCGACCGAGATTTTGAGCGCCTGTGACACCGTGACCCAGATCTACCGCGTGACGGGCGGCAGCCGGCTGCATGTGCACGCCATTGCGGCAGGCGCTGACGAAATGGAAGAACTGATCACGACCGTGATCGACCGGCTGCCGGGACTGACGGGGTGCAGCTGCAGCACCATTCTTTCCCGGATCAAAGACGTAAAAGGCCTGCGGCTTTGAAAAGCGCCCGTTTGGGGCGCTTTTTGTCTGTTCGGCAGCACAAGCCGGCAAACGCTTTTCCACGCGCGCCGGCGGTTTGCCAAACAAAACACGAAGTTGTCTATTCTGTACAAAATTTACAAATGCAGAAGCGAAAAACTTTGATTTGCCCTGTATTGACATATAAAATTTTTCCTCCTATAATATGTATCATGCTACTGATTTTTTGTAGTATGCTACAAATCAGAAGGGGGCAGCAAGCAGATGGAGACGCAAAGCATCGGTTCTATGGTCAAGATTTTAAGCGAGGCGATCGGCCAGCAGGCCAACCGCAGCGGCAAGGAATTCAACCTGACGATGCAGCAGATAAAAATTCTGCACTACCTGCGCCAGCGTGCAGCACGCGGCGAGACCACAATGCAAAAGGATATACAAAACCATATGCACATCTCTCACCCGACCACCGTGAACATGCTGCGGCTGATGCGGGAAAAAGGCTTTATCGAAATCTCCACCAGCGAAAAAGACAAACGCATGAAAATCGTTGCCCTGACCGGCAAAGAGGCCTGTTTTGCCAAAAAGATCGCACGCGACCGTGAACAGATCGAGCGCCGCCTGGTGGCGGGCCTGACGCGCAAAGAGCAAAACGACCTGCGCCGTTACCTGCAGCAGATGTATGAAAACATGACGAGCGACAACCGCTGACGGCTGCAGAGACTTGAGAACAGGAGGAAACAAGATGAACAAAACACTACTGAAATCCGTTCGCGAATACAAAAAGCAGTCGATCCTGACGCCTGTATTCGTCATTCTGGAAGTTCTGATGGAAGTGCTGATCCCGTTTGAGATGGCGAACATCATCGACACCGGCATCACCGGGCAGAATATGCCCTATATCCTGCAGCGCGGCGCCATCCTTGTGGTGCTGGCCATTCTGGCGCTGGTGTTCGGCGCACTGGCCGGTAAATTCGGCGCAGAAGCCGGCGCCGGATATGCCAAAAACCTGCGCCACGACATATTTTATAAGATCCAGGACTTTTCGTTTAAAAACATCGACCACTTTTCAACTTCCAGCCTGGTCACGCGTATGACGACCGACATCACGAACGTGCAGATGGCCTACATGATGACCCTGCGCCTGATGTCGCGCGCGCCCATTATGATCGTGCTGTCGTGGATCATGACCTCCAGGATCAACATGGACATTGCGCTGATGATTTTGGCCGCCATCCCGATTCTGGGCTTTGCCCTGATCTTTATTGCCAAAAAGGCACACAAGTACTTTATCAAAGTGTTTGACGAGTACGATGTGCTCAACAACGATGTGCAGGAAAACGTAAACGCCGCGCGCGTAGTAAAAGCGTATGTGCGCGAGGACCACGAGATCAGCAAATTCCACAAGATCTCCCTGAAAGTATTTGACTTGTTTACGAAGGCCGAAAAAATCGTTGCTTTCAACAGCCCGGTCATGATGTTCGTCATGTATGCCGCGCTGATCGGCATGGTGCTGATCGGCGGCGAGGCCATCGTATTCGGCACGATGGAGGCCGGCGAACTCACGAGCGTGATCGTTTACGCCATGCAGATCTTAAGCTCGCTGATGATGGTTTCGTTCGTGTTCGTTATGATCATGATCGCCGAAGCTTCGACCGAGCGTATTACCGAGGTGCTGACCGAAGTGCCCGAAATGCAGAACAAGGAAAACGCCGTGCGCGAGGTCAAAAACGGCGACATCGACTTTGACCATGTGGACTTCAGCTACGCCGGCGACGAAAACAAGCTGGCGCTGAAAGACGCGAACGTGCACATCAAATCCGGCCAGATCATTGGCATTTTCGGCGGCACCGGCAGCGCAAAATCCACCCTGGTGCAGCTGATCCCCCGTCTGTACGACGTGACCCGCGGCTCGGTCAAGGTCGGCGGCGTGGACGTGCGCGACTACGATTTGGAGTCGCTGCGCGACCAGGTGGCCATGGTGCTGCAGAAAAACGTGCTGTTTACCGGCACGATCTATGAAAACATCCGCTGGGGCGACGAAAACGCCAGCGACGAGGAAGTGCAGCGCGTCTGCCGCCTGGCACAGGCCGACGGCTTCGTGCAGGAATTCCCGGACGGCTACAACACCATGATCGTGCAGGGCGGCAACAACGTCTCCGGCGGTCAGAAGCAAAGGCTTTGCATTGCCCGCGCGTTGCTGAAAAAGCCGAAGATCCTGATTTTGGACGACTCGACCAGCGCGGTCGACACCAAGACCGACGCCCTGATCCGCAAGGCGTTCCGCGAGGAGATACCCGACACGACCAAGATCATCATCTCGCAGCGTGTGTCCTCGATCGAAGACGCAGACCAGATCATTGTGATGGACGGCGGCGAGATCAACGGCATCGGCACCTCCGAGGAGCTGCTGAAAAACAACCAGATCTACAGGGAAGTTTACGAATCTCAGGTGAAAGGAAGTGCGCAGGATGAATAAGAAAACAGCCAAAACGCAGGCGCCGCGCCGCCCGAAGATCACCCGAGAAACGATGAAAACGGCGGGCCGCCTGATGAAATATGTGACCGGCACCTACAAAGGCGAATTTGTGTTTGTCATTTTGTGCATTCTGATGTGCTCTGTTTCAAACATTGCCGTCTCGTTTTCCATGAAGTTTTTACTGGACGACTTCATTATGCCGCTGGTCGGCAGCACCGACCCGAATTTCACCGAGCTGTACAAGGCGCTCGCCATTCTCGGCGTGATCTTTGTGCTGGGCATTCTGGCGTCGTTCGCCTACAGCCGCTTAATGGTCAAAATCGGCCAGGGCGTGCTCAAGCGCGTGCGCGACGAGATGTTTGAACACATGCAGACACTGCCGATCCGCTACTTTGACCAGAACACCAACGGTTCCATCATGAGCCTTTACACAAACGATACCGACACCCTGCGCCAGATGATCAACCAGTCGATCCCGCAGGTGCTGATGTCGGCCTTCACGATCATCGTGACCTTTATCGCCATGCTGGTGCTCAGCCCCCTGCTGACGATCCTGGCCGTTGTCATCATCTTTATCATGGCGATCGTCGCCAAAAAGCTGACCGGCGGCAGCGGCAAGTACTTTTTGAGCCAGCAGCGCGATCTGGCCGACGTGACCGGCTTTGTGGAAGAGCGCATGAACGGCCAGAGAGTTGTAAAGGTATTTAACCACGAGGAAAAATCCGAACAGGAATTTGACGCGCTGAACGAAGAGCTTTACATCAGCTCCTCCAAGGCGCACACCTACGCCAGCGTGATGGGCCCGATCATGGGCAACATCGGCAACGTTCAGTTTGTGCTGACGGCTGTGCTGGGCGGCGTGCTGCTGCTGGCCGGCGTGGGCAATATCACGATCGGCACCATTGCCTCCTACCTGCAGTTTACGAAAAGCTTTACCCAGCCGTTTATGCAGGTGGCACAGCAGTTCAACTCCATCATCATGGCGCTTGCCGGCGCGGAACGCATCTTCAAAATGATGGACGAAGCGTCTGAGGTCGACAACGGCTATGTAACGCTGGTCAACGCCAAAAAAGACGAAAACGGCAACATCACGGAGTGCAAGGAGCGCACCGGCCTTTGGGCGTGGAAGCACCCGCACCAGGCCGACGGCACCGTTACCTACACGGAGCTGAAGGGCGATGTGCGTTTTTACGACATGACCTTTGGCTACACCGACGACAAAATGGTGCTGCACAACATTTCGCTGTACGCGAAACCCGGCCAGAAACTGGCGTTCGTCGGCTCCACCGGCGCCGGCAAAACGACCATTACGAACCTGATCAACCGCTTTTACGACGTGCAGGACGGCAAGATCCGCTACGACAACATCAACATCAACAAAATCAAAAAAGCCGACCTGCGCCGCAGCCTGGGCATCGTGCTGCAGGACACGCACCTGTTCACCGGTACGATCATGGAGAACATCCGCTACGGCAAGCTGGACGCGACGGACGAAGAAGTTTACAACGCCGCCAAGCTTGCCCACGCCGACCAGTTTATCCGCCGCCTGCCGGACGGTTACCAGACCCACCTGAGCGGCGACGGCGAAGAGCTTTCGCAGGGCCAGCGCCAGCTGCTTTCCATTGCCCGCGCGGCCGTGGCCGACCCGCCGGTGCTGATCCTGGACGAAGCGACTTCGTCGATCGATACGCGCACCGAGGCCATTGTGCAAAAGGGTATGGATAACCTGATGAAAGGCCGCACGGTGTTTGTGATCGCGCACCGCCTTTCCACCATCCGCAACAGCGACGCGATCATCGTTCTGGAGCACGGCCGCATTATTGAGCGCGGCACGCACGAAGACCTGATCAAGGAAAAAGGCACCTACTACCAGCTGTACACCGGCAAACTGGAGCTGGACTGATTGCGCACATTATCCCCGCATTTTCTCTGAATTGCCGTAACGAAAGTTTTGAAATTAAGTAGAAACAATCGTTACGGCATTTTTATATTTTCAGCAAAAAAACATAAAAAAGCACAAAGCATTAATAGTGCAATTCAAAAAAAACATTTGCAATAAGTGTAATTACCTAAACAATAAAAGGAGAGGCAATCCTCTCCTTTTATTATAACTATTATAACCGTCATAACTAATTCATTATTATTATTAGAAAATTCCAAGTGCAGT
>URDW01000007.1 GCA_900546735.1 uncultured Oscillospiraceae bacterium | reverse complement strand
AAAACAGGCCGTTCCCCTTTAAGGATACTTCCTGCCGGGCCAAGGTGCCACGTTTATAAGGTGATCCTGCGACACCGAAATAGGCCATCCCCTTTAAGGATACTTCCTACCGGCAAGATACAGCGGTTTATTGCGCGGTCATTGCTCGTGCTGCGGCACCGAAACAGGCCATTCCCCTTTAAAAATACTTTATACCGGCTAAGGTGTCACGGTTTATAAGGCCATCCTGCGACATCAAAACAGGCCGTTCCCCTTTAAGGATACTTCCTGCCGGGCCAAGGTGCCACGTTTATAAGGTGATCCTGCGACATCAAAACAGACCATTCCCCTTTAAGGATACTTCCTACCGGGCCAAGGCACCACTGTTTATAAGGCAATCCTGCGACAAAAAACGCCCCTCCGCAAGGAGGGGCGTTTTGGTATTCTTTGCAGCAAACAGCCTGAAGTGTACTTAAGCTCTGTCTTTGGAGCCGAAGACCACGTCGATCTTGTGGGCAACGACCTCTTCGATCAGGTCGCGGGCCGGCGTAAGGTACTTACGCGGGTCAAAGTCTTTCGGATTTTCGGCAAAGTGCTTTCTGAGCGCAGCCGTCATGGCGATACGGATGTCGGAGTCCACGTTGATCTTGCAGACAGCCATGGAAGCGGCCTTGCGCAGCATATCCTCCGGGATGCCGATGGCGTCGGGCATTTCGCCGCCGAACTGGTTGATGAGCTTGATGTGCTCCTGATTGACCGAGGAAGCGCCGTGCAGCACGATCGGGAAACCGGGCAGCTCTTCGCCGACTTTTTCCAGAATGTCAAAACGCAGCTGCGGCTTCTGGCCGGGCTTGAATTTGTAAGCGCCGTGGCTGGTGCCGATGGCGATGGCCAGCGAGTCTACGCCGGTTTTGGAAACGAAGTCCAGCACCTCTTCGGGGTGGGTGTAGCAGGCGTCTTCCGCGTCTACGCTGACGTCGTCTTCCACGCCGGCCAGGGTGCCGAGCTCACCCTCGACCACAACGCCGTGTGCATGGGCATACTCCACGACCTTTTTGGTCAGGGCAATGTTTTCTTCATAAGGCAGAGAAGAGCCGTCGATCATGACCGAGGTGAAGCCGCCGTCGATGCAGCTTTTGCAGGTCTCGAAATCGGGGCCGTGGTCCAGGTGCAGCGCGATCGGCAGGCCGGTCTCGTCCGCCGCTTCCTTGACCATTGCGTACAGGTAGCCGTGGCCGGCATACTTGCGCGCGCCGGCAGAGCACTGCAGGATCACCGGGGCGTTGAGCTTTTTCGCGGCGCGGGTGATGCCCTGCACGATCTCCATATTATTGACGTTGAAGGCGCCGATGGCGTAGCCGCCGTCGTACGCTTTTTGGAACATTTCTTTTGTCGTTACAAGTGGCATTAGACACATCTCCTAACAGAATTTCAGCAAAAGGCCTGTCCGCCTTTTCCTGCTGTTATTATAAACCAAAAGTTCCCAAATAGCAAGAAAAACGTAAGGTGCGTGCAATTTTTCGCTGTGCACCTGTTTATTTTTGCCGCGGGCGTGCGCACCCGGGCGGGGAACACGGCGTGCAGGTGTTGATTTATCGGGCAAAATGTGCTTAAATAGGGTTATTCTTTATTACTTATTTTCATTATATATTATTCCGCAGCCGGACTGCGGGGAGAGGTGTTACCATGGAAACGATCGCAGCAGTGGCCACGGCACGCGGCACGGCAGGGCTCAGTGTGATCCGCATCAGCGGCGATAAGGCCATAGAGACGGCGGCAAAGGTGTTTTGCCCGGCCGACGGCAGCGACCTTTGCGCCCTTGCGGGCTACCGCGCCAAATTCGGCCATATCGTTTTAGACGGCGAGGCGGCGGACGACGCCGTGGCGCTTGTTTTCCGCGCGCCGAAAAGCTACACCGGCGAGGACGTGTGCGAGCTTTCGCTGCACGGCGGCCTTTACCTGACCGACCGCGTGCTGCAGGCCGTTTTTGCCGCCGGCGCCGTGCCGGCCGGACCCGGTGAATTTACAAAGCGCGCGTTTTTAAACGGCAAGATCGATTTGGCGCAGGCCGAAAGCGTGGCCGGGGTCATCAGCGCCGCCTCCGCCGAACAGGCGCGCCTGTCCTACGGCGTGCTGGAGGGGCGGCTGTCGCAAAAAATAAAGCAGGTGTGCGAAGATTTGACCGGCTGCAGCGCGCTGATGGGCGCGTGGGTCGATTACCCGGACGAGGAGATACCGGAACTGGAACGCGCCAACCTGACGGCTACGCTGCGCGCCGCAAAAGAGGCGCTCGACACGCTGCTTGCGAACTACACCGGCGCAAAAGTTATTGCCGAGGGCGTGGACGCGGTGATCTGCGGCCGGCCGAACGCCGGCAAGTCTACCCTGCTGAACCTTTTGGCCGGCGAGGAAAAGAGCATTGTGACCGACATCCGCGGCACGACGCGCGACATCGTGGAGGTCAGCGTGCGCTTTGCCGGCACGGTGCTGCGCCTGTACGACACGGCCGGCATCCGCGAAAGCAGCGACACGGTGGAAGCCATCGGCATTGCGCGGGCAAAGCAGAAAATCGAACAGGCGCGGCTGGTGCTGGCCGTATTTGACAGCTCGGACGCGCTCGACGAAAACGACCGCCGGCTGATCGAGACCTTAAAAGGGCGCGACGCCGTTGCCGTCATCAACAAGACCGACCTGCCCGAAAAGACGGACGAAGCGCTGCTGCGCAAAAGCTTTGCCAGGGTGGTGCGCCTTTCGGCCAAAAACGGCAGCGGGCTCGCCGATCTGGAAAAAGCCGTGCGCGAGACCCTGCACACCGCAAGCTTTGACGCGACCGGCGAAAACCTGATCAGCGAACGCCAGCGCATGGACTGCGCCGCCGCGCGCGACGCGGTTGCCCAGGCGCTTGCAGACGCCGAAATGGGCATGACCTACGACGCCGTGGGCGTGATGATCGACGAAGCGATCGACGCGCTGTTGCGCCTGACCGGCCAGAAAGCGACCGAAGAGGTCGTGAACAACATCTTTTCACAATTTTGCGTGGGGAAATAACATGGGATATTTTGCAGAAAATTTAGACGTTTTGGTGATCGGCGCGGGACACGCGGGCATTGAGGCCGGACTGGCCGCCGCGCGCCTGGGCTGCAGGACCGGCGTTTTTACCATCAACCTGGACTGGGTGGGCAACATGCCCTGCAACCCCAGCATCGGCGGCACATCCAAAGGGCACCTGGTGCGCGAGATCGACGCGCTGGGCGGCGAAATGGGCAAAGCCGCCGACAAGTACCAGATCCAGTCGCGCATGCTGAACCTGGGCAAGGGCCCGGCCGTGCACTCGCTGCGCGCGCAGATCGACCGGCGCGCCTACTCGGCCGGCATGAAGCACACACTGGAGCTGTGCGAAAATTTAGAGCTGCGCCAGGCCGAGATCGTAGACCTGAAGCAGACGGACGGCGGCCTCTGGCAGGCCGAAACGCAGCTGGGCGCCGTTTTTACGGCAAAGGCCGTGATTTTGGCGACCGGCACGTTCCTGGGCGGGCGCGTCTATATCGGCGAGGTGTCCTACGCCTCCGGGCCGGACGGCATGTTCCCGGCAAACGCCCTGTCGAAAGCGCTTTATAAGCTGAATTTGCCGCTGCGCCGCTTTAAAACCGGCACGCCGCCGCGCATCAACCGCCGCTCGGTAGACTTTACCGATTTGGAGGTGCAGCACGGCGACGAACACATCGTGCCGTTTTCGTTTGAGACGAAAACGCCGCTGCAAAACCGCGCCGTGTGCCACATTGCCTACACGAACGACAAGACAAAAGAAGTCATTTTGAAAAACCTGGACCGCTCGCCGATGTACTCCGGCAAGATCGAGGGCGTGGGGCCGCGCTACTGCCCCTCGTTTGAGGACAAGATCGTGCGCTTCCCCGACAAAAAGCGCCACCAGCTGTTCATTGAGCCGTGCGGCCTGGAGACCGAAGAGCTTTACCTGCAGGGCATGAGCAGCTCGCTGCCCGAGGACGTGCAGCTGGACTTCATCCACACGATCCCGGGGCTCGGGCACTGCCAGTTCATGCGCCCGGCCTACGCCATCGAATACGACTGCGTGGACCCGAGGGCGATGAACGCCACGCTGGAATTCAAGGATCTGCCCGGCCTTTACGGCGCGGGACAGTTCAACGGCTCCTCCGGCTACGAAGAGGCGGCTGCGCAGGGGCTCATTGCCGGCATCAACGCCGCGCTGAAGATCAAGGGGCGCGATGCGCTGGTGCTCGACCGCGGCACCTCGTACATCGGCACGCTGATCGACGACCTGGTCACCAAGGGCTGCTCAGACCCGTACCGCATGATGACGAGCCGCAGCGAATACCGCCTGGTGCTGCGCCAGGACAACGCCGATTTGCGCCTGACGCCCGTCGGCCGCGCCGTTGGGCTCATCCGTGACGAACGCTTTGCCGCCTTTGAAGAAAAGCAGCGCCGGATCGCGCAGGAGATGCAGCGCGCCGCCGAGACCTCCATTCCGCTTTCCCCCGCCTTGCAGCAGATTTTGGAAAAAGCCGGCACCGCGCCGCTTAAAACCGGCTGCAAGCTGGAAGAGCTTTTAAAGCGGCCGCAGCTGCACTACAGCGACCTGGCCCCGGTCGACCCGACCCGACCCGATTTGCCGGACGAGATTTTCGAGCAGGTCGAGATCTCCATCAAATACGCCGGCTACATCAAGCGCCAGCAGGCGCAGATCAAAGAGATGCGCCGCCTGGAGTGCAAGGCCATCCCAAAAGATTTTGATTACAAAAACGCGCGCGGCCTGCGGCTGGAAGCCGTGGAAAAGCTGGCCAAAGTGCGGCCGCAGAACCTAGGGCAGGCCAGCCGCATCAGCGGCGTGAACCCGGCCGACATCACCGCGCTGAACATTTTGCTGGAGGCGAAAAAATGAACCCCTACCGCGAAAAAGACGCGCTGCAAGGTGCGCTGACGGCCATGGCAGACGAAAAATACCGTGCGTTTCACGCATCGCTCGTGCCGGGGCTGGAAACTTTTCTGGGCGTGCGCATGCCGAATCTGAAAAATCTGGCGAAAACCGTGGCCAAAACGGATGCAGAGGATTTTTTGGCCGCCTATCCGGTCGCACCGGACAGCCTGTATGAGGAAAAAATGGTTTACGGTCTGGTGTGCGCCACGGCCAAGCTGCCGCAGGATGTGCGCCGGAAATACCTGACGCGCTTTTTGCCGCTCATCGACAACTGGGCGGTCTGCGACACCGTGACGAGCAGCATGAAATTCTTAAAAAAAGAAGCGCCCGCCTGGAAAGACTTTGTGTTTGCCCGCGCCGGAGGCGGCGAATTTGAAAAACGCTTTTTTGCCGTGTGCACCATGCTTTACTACGGCGGCGAAGCGTATATTGACGAAGTGCTGAACGCCTACCAAACGCTGCAGGGCGGCTACTATGTAAATATGGGCATCGCCTGGGCGCTGGCCACGCTTTACCTGCAGTGGCCCGAAAAGATCCTGCCCCTGTTGCGCGGCGGCGCGTTTTGCGCCGATATCGTTTATAAAACGATCGGCAAGCTGTGCGACTCTTTTCGCGTGGCCGATGCGGACAAAACGGCGCTGCGCGCCTTGCGCACCGAACTGCGCCAAAACGAGAAACAGAAAAAGGAGGCGCGCCATGATTGACCTTGCTCTGCTGGATTCATGCGCCGCGCAGGCCGGCGTTTCACTGAAACAGGAACAGCTTTTGCAGTTTGACCGCTACGCCGCCCTGCTTTGCGAATGGAACCAAAAAATGAATCTGACGGCCATTACCGAGCCGGACGAGATCGTGCACAAACACTTTGCCGACTGCCTGCACGCCCTGGCCTTTTTGCCGCAGACGCCGGGCATTTCGCTGATCGACGTCGGCACCGGCGCCGGCTTTCCGGGCATCGCCTGGCTGATCGCCCGGCCTGACCTGCAGCTGACCCTGCTCGACAGCCTGCAAAAGCGAATCACCTTTTTACAGGCCGTGCTGGCCGAGCTGGATCTGAAAGCGAAGACCGTGCACGCCCGTGCCGAGGACGCCGGACGCGATGCAGCGCTGCGCGAACAGTTTAACTGCGCGGCGGCGCGCGCGGTGGCGCCGCTGAACGTGCTTGCAGAGTACTGCCTGCCGTTTGTGCGCCCCGGCGGCGTGTTTGTTTCACTGAAAGGAAAAACAGACGAAGCGCCTTGCGCGGCGAACGCCGTATCGCTGCTGGGCGGCAAAATCGAAAAGAACGTTTCATTTGATTTGGAGGGCGCCGGGACCCGCCGGGTGGTGCTTGTCCGAAAAATATCGCAAACTCCGACGGCTTACCCCAGAAAGCCGGCCAGAATTACAAAAGCTCCGCTGTAAGCGCAGCATATACCGTCGAACGCAGGCGTTTTCCGCGATGGAAAACGCTTTCTTTTTTGAAAAAGGTGTGCTATAGTGTAATCAAAGTGGACAAAGGAAAATCCATATGAAGGAAGAGACGAACGTACGCCTGCTGCCGACCGAGCGCCTGCTGCCGAACCCCAACCAACCGCGCAAGCACTTTGACAGCGAAGGTCTGCTGGAGCTGGCGCAGAGCATTCGGGAAAACGGCGTGCTGCAGCCGCTGCTTGTGCGCCGCATCAACAACTCAGACTACTACGAGATCGTCACCGGCGAACGCCGCCTGCGCGCCAGCATTCTGGCCAACCAGCAGCTGGTGCCCTGCATAGAGATCGATTGTACCTCTCAGCAGTCAGCCACGCTTTCGATCATCGAAAACATCCAGCGCCGCGAGCTGACCTTTTTTGAAGAGGCGGCCGCGATCGCCCGGCTGAGCGAAGTGTTCGGCATGACGCAGGAAGAGATCGCCCGGCGGCTGGGCAAAAGCCAAAGCGCCGTCAGCAACAAGCTGCGGCTTTTAAAACTGCCGAGCGACGTGCGCTATTTTATTGAAAAGCACGACCTGACGGAACGCCACGCGCGCGCCCTGCTGCGGCTTTCGAGCCCCAAGGACATTTGGGACACGCTGGGTCTGATCGAGCGCAACCACTGGAACGTGCGCCAGACGGAAGAGCACATCGACCGCCTGACCGACCACACCGTAAAACCCAAACAGAACGTGGTGCGCATTTTCAAGGACGTGCGCATTTTTGTGAACACCGTCAACAAAGCCATTGAAACGATGCGCTCCGCCGGCATAAACGCCGACGCCAAAAAGACCGAGACCGACGACTACATTGAATTTCTCGTGCGCATCCCGAAATCGGCCGCCAAAACGCCGACCCTGGCCGACGGCCGCGCCGCAAACAAGCGGCATGAACCAGCTTAAAACGGGAAAACCCGTTTTAACATATTCTCCTCTTTTCATCACGCGGAATGCCCTGACAGCCTAGGCTGCCGGGGCGTTCTGCGTTTGTCGTCAAAACAAGTTCCGTATCATTCGCGGCAACTTTTGTTTGTTATTTGTGCAAAAGTTGCCTCTCATTCACTTCACTGTTCTTCCTCTCCCCAAAATGTTTTTTGAAAAAACATTTCGGGGGCCCCATTGTTTTTTTTGTGGGGCAAACTTTTTCCGGGGGCCCCATTGTTTTTTTGTGGGGCAAACTTTTTCCGGGGCCCCGATTTCTTTTCGCGTGTTCCGACGTGTTTCACGTGAAACACACATTCTATAATCAAGTTACCAAGACAATGTCGGGCGGTCGATGACCGCCCCTACGGCGTGCGCCGATGCATATTAGTGATAACGTAGGGGTGAGCACTGCTCGCCTGTTATAATATCGATATAAAGAACGGCGCAATGTTTCACATGAAACAACTGCGCCCTGTCATTTCTAAACCCTATATAAAATGTTTCACATGAAACAGGAAAACGGTTGAAAGCGCATGCCATCTATGGTAAAATAAACTTATCAATCTGCAGGAGGCTGTCATGGGCAAAACGATCTCGATTTTTAACCAAAAAGGCGGCGTCGGCAAAACGACGACGTGCATCAATCTGGCCGCCGCCATCGGCGCAAAGGGCTACAGCGTATTGATCGCCGACCTGGACCCGCAGGGCAATTCCACCAGCGGTCTCGGCATCGACAAGTCTGAGCTTGCCTATTCTATGTACGAAGTGCTGATGGGCGAGGCGCAGGCGCGCGCCGTTGTGGTCGAAACAGAGTTCAAAAACCTGTCCGTCCTGCCTGCAAACATGAATTTGGCCGGGGCAGAGCTGGAATTGGCCGAAATGGAGGATCGCAACCGCATTTTCAAAAAAGCGATCGCGCCACTGACGGTCGACTACGATTTTATCTTCATCGACTGTCCGCCCAGCCTGGGGCTGCTTTCCATCAACGCGCTGACGGCGTCTGACACGGTCATCGTGCCGCTGCAGTGCGAATACTATGCGCTGGAGGGTCTCAGCCAGCTGGTCAACACCGTGCGCATCGTCAAAACGCATTATAACGAGCACCTGGAGTACGAGGGCGTTGTTTTCACCATGTACGATTCGCGCCTAAAGCTGAACCAGCAGGTGCTTTCCGAGGTGGAGAAGTATTTTCCGCGCAAAACGTACAAAACGTACATACCGCGCGGCGTGCGCCTGGCCGAGGCGCCCAGCTACGGCCAGCCGATCCTATATTATGAAAAGTATTCCAAGGGCAGCCTGGCCTACAAAAAGCTGGCCGAGGAATTTTTAAAACACCAATAACACGGCTTTGCCAAAACGTATGAGGGGAGCATTCTATGGCAGGATTAAACACGAAAAAGGGCCTTGGCGCCCTGATGTTTGAAAACTCCGTCGACGACATGGTGCCCACCAACCGCCTGCCGCTTGACGAGATCATTCCCAACAAGGACCAGCCGCGCAAAACGTTTGACGAGGAGTCGCTGCGCGAACTGGCCGACAGCATTTTGCAGCACGGCGTTTTGCAGCCGCTGCTTGTGCGCCCGCTGCCCGGCGGCGGTTACCAGCTGGTGGCCGGCGAGCGCCGTTACCGCGCCAGCCGCATTGCAGGGCTGAAAGAAGTGCCGGTCGTCGTCAAAGAGCTGACCGACACTGAAACGATGGAGATCGCCATCATCGAGAACCTGCAGCGCGAAGACCTGAACCCGATCGAAGAGGCCGAGGGTCTGCAGGCGCTGATCGACCGCTGCGGCTTTACGCAGGAGGATGTGGCCGCTTCCATCGGCCGCTCCCGTCCGGCCATCGCCAACAGCCTGCGTCTGCTGAAGCTGCCGGAGGATGTGCGCGAAATGACGAAAGAGGGGCAGATCTCGGCCGGCCACGCCCGCGCGCTGCTGGCCTTTGACAGCCCGGCCATGATGTCGGAAGCCGCCAGGCAGACCGTGGAAAAGAACCTGACGGTGCGCGATCTGGAGCACATGGCGCGCCGGCAGACTTCGGCCGGGCGCACACGCACCGCAAAGCGGCGCGACAGCTTTTATGACGAGGTCGAGCTTAGTTTAACTGAAACACTCGGCCGCCGCGTGCGCGTTGTGCTGAACGGCAAGAAAAAAGGCACGCTGGAGATCGAGTTTTACTCAAGCGAAGATCTGAAAAACATCGCCAACAAACTCGGCGAGGAGTAAAGGAGAACATCATGCTGGACATTAAGTTTGTAAGAGAAAATCCGGATGCCGTCAAGGAAAACATCCGCAAAAAATTTCAGGACCGCAAGCTGCCGCTGGTGGACGAGGTGATCGCCCTGGACCGCGAGCGCCGCGACGTGCAGCAGCAGGCCGATGCGCTTCGCGCGAACCGCAATAAGATCAGCAAACAGATCGGCGCGCTGATGGCCCAGGGCAAAAAAAAAGAGGGCATGGCGCTCAAGGATGAGGTCACGAAGCAGGCCAAAGAGCTTGAGGAGCTGCACGCCAAAGAGACCGAGCTGAACGAAAAGATCACCAGGATCATGATGACGATCCCGCAGATGATCGACCCCTCCGTGCCGATCGGCCGCGACGATTCCGAAAACGTAGAGGTGCAGAAGTACGGCGAGCCGGTCGTGCCGGATTTTGAGATCCCGTACCACACCGACATCATGGAGCGTTTCCACGGCATCGACCTGGACGCGGCGCGCAAGGTGGCCGGCAACGGCTTCTATTACCTGATGGGCGACATTGCCCGGCTGCACTCGGCCGTCATCTCCTATGCGCGCGACTTTATGATCGACCGCGGCTTTACCTACTGCGTGCCGCCGTTCATGATCCGCTCGAACGTGGTCAACGGCGTGATGAGCTTTGACGAAATGGACGCCATGATGTACAAGATCGAGGGCGAAGACCTTTACCTGA
Organism: uncultured Oscillospiraceae bacterium; assembly: GCA_900546735.1. Classification (GTDB taxonomy): domain Bacteria; phylum Bacillota; class Clostridia; order Oscillospirales; family Acutalibacteraceae; genus Scybalenecus; species Scybalenecus merdavium. Next base: position 15,550 of record URDW01000007.1, on the reverse strand, counting down.
TCGGCACGAGCGAGCACTCGATGATCGGCAAGTTTATCGACACCATCACCCCCGAATCAGAGCTGCCGAAAACGCTGACCTCCTACTCGCCCTGCTTCCGCAAGGAAAAGGGCGCCCACGGCATTGAAGAGCGCGGCGTCTACCGCATCCACCAGTTTGAAAAGCAGGAGATGATCGTGGTCTGCAAGCCCGAAGAGTCCAAAATGTGGTTCGACCGCCTGTGGCAGAACACAGTCGACCTGTTTTGCAGCCTCGACATCCCGGTGCGCACGCTCGAATGCTGCTCCGGCGACCTGGCCGACCTCAAGTGCAAGTCGGTCGACGTGGAGGCATGGTCGCCGCGGCAGAAAAAATATTTCGAGGTCGGCTCCTGCTCCAACCTGGGCGACGCCCAGGCGCGCCGCCTGAAGATCCGCATCAAGGGTGAAAACGGCAACTACCTGGCGCACACGCTCAACAACACCGTTGTGGCGCCGCCCAGAATGCTCATTGCCTTTTTGGAAAACAACCTCTGCGCCGACGGCACCGTTAAGATCCCCGAAGCGCTGCGCCCCTACATGGGCGGCAAAGACTGCATCAAATAAGGAGATTTCGCTATGGACAAGGTAACGAGAAAAATGCTTGAGACCGCCGCCTGCCGGATCAGGATGGGCGTTATCGAAGGCACCTACAACGCAAAGGCCGGCCATCCCGGCGGCTCGCTTTCGGCGGCCGACGTGTTTGCCTACCTCTATTTTAAAGAGATGGAGATCGAGCCGACCCGCCCCGACTGGAAATACCGCGACCGCTTCGTGCTGTCCAAGGGCCACTGCGCCCCCGGGCTGTACGCCGCGCTCGCTTACCGCGGCTTCTTCCCGGTGGAAGACCTGAAAACGCTGCGCCACATCGATTCCTACCTGCAGGGCCACCCCAACATGAACACCGTGCCCGGCATCGACATGAGCACCGGCTCGCTCGGCCAGGGCATCAGCGCCGCGGCCGGCATGGCGCTCGGCGCAAAATACAAGCACAAAAAGAAAATGCGCATCTACACGCTGCTCGGCGACGGCGAGATCGAAGAGGGCGAGGTGTGGGAGGCCATGATGTTTGCCGCCCACTACCAGCTTGACAATCTGTGTGTCATGATCGACCTGAACGGCCTGCAGATCGACGGCGCCTGCAAAGACGTTATGAACGCCGAACCGGTGGACGAAAAGGTAAAAGCTTTCGGCTTCAACTGCATCACGGTAGACGGCAACGACATGGCCGAGCTGGAAAAAGCGTTTGATGCGTTTCACAAAAACATGAAAAGCGGCAAGCCGTTCGCCATTCTGCTGCGCACCGTAAAAGGCAAGGGCGTTTCCTACATGGAAAACGAAGTGGACTGGCACGGCAAAGCCCCGAACGAAGAACAGTACCACCAGGCCATGCGCGAGCTGCAGGCACAGTACAAAGAGATCCAGGAGGCGTAAACGATGGCAGAAGTGAAGATGATCGCAACAAGAGAAAGCTACGGCAACGCGCTGAAAGAGCTGGCCGAAAACGGCGCCGGCAAGCTGGTCGTGCTGGACGCCGACCTGGCGGCCGCCACCAAAACCGGCATTTTTAAAAAAGCATTTCCCGAACGCCATTTTGACTGCGGCATTGCCGAGTGCAACATGCTGGGCGTGGCCGCAGGTCTGAGCACGATGGGGCTTGTGCCGTTCGCCTCCAGCTTTGCGATGTTTGCGGCCGGCCGCGCGTTTGAACAGATCCGCAACTCCATCGGCTACCCGCACCTGAATGTAAAGATCGGCGCCACACATGCCGGCATCTCCGTCGGCGAGGACGGCGCTTCCCACCAGTGCTGCGAGGACTTTGCGCTGATGCGCGCCATCCCGGGCATGGTCGTGATCTGCCCGGCCGACGATGTGGAGGCGCGCCAGGCCGTAAAAGCCGCCTATAAGTACGACGGCCCGGTCTACCTGCGCTTCGGCCGCCTGGCCGTGCCGGTGTTCCACGACGAAAGCTACCGTTTCCGCATCGGCCGCGGCGAGACCGTGCGCGACGGTTCAGACGTGGCCATCATTGCAAACGGCCTGATGGTGGCCGAGGCGATGACAGCCGCCGAAGAGCTGGCAAAAGACGGCATTGAGGCCATGGTCATCAACATGGCCACGATCAAGCCGCTCGATGAAAAGCTGGTGCTGCGCGCCGCGCGCCGCTGCAAAAAGATCATCACGGTGGAGGAACACAGCGTGATCGGCGGCCTGGGCGAAGCGGTCTGCGCCTGCCTGGCCGAGACCCGGCCCACGCCCGTGCGCCGCATCGGCGTAAACGACCAGTTCGGCCACAGCGGTCCCGCGCGCGATCTGCTGAAGCAGTTTGGCCTGTGCAGCGAAAACATCGTGGCCGTCACCAAAGACTTTTTGAAAAAATAAAAAAACTGCGCCCATTTGGGCGCAGGTCAGCGTGTCAAAAAAGATATAATGTCAACAAATTATGCAGCCTGAAACGCTGACAAACTGCCAAAAAGGCGAGTTGGATTTTGTATTTTGCAAGTGGGTGCTGTACAATGGTACTGCCCCCGAGCAAAAGACAAAAAGCGCAAAACCCGCACATCTGTGTGGGTTTTCTGCTTTTACGGTACCAAATTATTCTTAAAGTGCATATGTTTTTCTGTTTGAGAAAAGCAATAAAATTTTTTGATGTATTTTTGCGCGCGGTCCAACCGGCTTTTTCGACAGTTTAAACTGCGCCAGAATGGGCGCAGCCGTTTCAGGCAGCTTTTTACAGGCAAAAATAAAAAGCTGCCTCTGTTTATTTTCCGCACTTTGGCCTACATTATAAACAAGGCATATTTTGAGGTGATGAAATGGAATGGACCTTTTCTCTGCCCGTAAAAATCGTGTTCGGCAGCGGCAAGCGCCGCGAACTCGGCCGGTATATCGATGAACTGGGCGGCAAGCGGGGCGTGCTCGTCTGCTCCAAAACGCTGCATGAAAACGGCACGGCCCAGGCTGTGGCCGAAGCGGCCGGCGGGCGGCTTTGCGCCGTGTTTTCCGACATCCGCCCAAACCCCACGACCGACAACGTCAACGCCTGCGCCGAGCTGATGCGCAAGGTGCGCGCCGACTTTGCCGTGGCGCTCGGCGGCGGTTCGCCCATGGACTGCTGCAAGGCGGCCTGCGCCATTGCGCGCGGGCATGAAAAAATCGAGGCGTACCACACCGGCGGCCGGCCGCTGCGCGCGCAGGAGGCGATCCCGATGATCGCCATGCCCACCACGTCCGGCACCGCATCTGAGATCACCAACATCTCGGTGCTGACAGACACGGCAAAAAACATCAAAGCCCCGATGGACGACGCAGCCATGTACCCGCGCCTAGCCATCGTGGACCCGGAGCTGACGCTTTCCGTGCCGCCGGCTGTCACGGCCTCCACCGGGCTCGATGTGCTGGCGCACGCCATTGAAAGCTACTGGTCGACTTTGCGCCAGCCCATTTGCGCCGCCAACTCGGTCACCGCCGCGCGCCTGGCTTTTGCCTGGCTCGAAAAAGCCTATAACGAGCCAAACGATCTGGAAGCGCGCGAAAACATGGCGCTCGCCTCCATCCTGGCCGGCGTCGGCTTTTCGCAGCCGCGCACCACGGGCGCGCACGCCTGCTCGTTTCCGCTCACCAACCGCTACGGCCTGCCGCACGGCGAGGCCTGCGCCTTTACGCTCGACTATTTTATTCAGCTCAACGCACGCCGCGCCGACGGCGACGGGCTCATCACCGGCATGGCGCGCGCCTGCGGCTTTTCCGCGCCCAGCGTCATGGCGGCGCGCATTGCCCACCTGAAGCGCGCGTTCGGCATGCGCACCAACCTGCGCCAGATCGGCTGCACGACCGACGAACAGATCGAACAGCTGACCGATGAAAGCATGAGCATGCTGCTTACGCGCAACCCCGTGCCGCTCACGCGCGACGACATTGCCGAAATGTGGAACGCGCTGAAATGACCGGCGTTTCTTGCTAAAAAATAAACGGCTTTTGCGAAAAAAGCCATGCTTTATAAATAAATTCTAAACATAAAAGGCTGTGCATATGCACGGCCTTTTGCTTTTGTTCATTTTTGCGCGCCGGTTTTGCACAGCGGTGTGCAAAATTATACGGCCGTAAAACCGTCTTATTCCGTTTTCAGCACATTTTCGTTGACAGATGCGCCCCGGTGTGCTATCGTAAAGTTGGACAACTTTTGTCTGATTTTACATTTCACATCGCACTGCATGGGAGGTGCTCTTATGACAAAAACAAAAAAGCGCGCCGGCCTGGCCGCCGTCTGCATTGCGGCCGTGCTGCTGGTGCTGGGTGTGGCGGTTTATTTCTGGTACGGCAACGAACGGCTTGTGGACGCATTCAGCGAACCGTCGCTGAACACGCACCTGTCCTCAAATCAGGGAGAGTCCATTACCGTTTTGGACAACAGCGGCATTTGCATGGGAAGTTACTGCGGTGTGCTTTTTACCGAGCCGAACACAGGCAGCGATCTGTACCTGGCCGTGCTGAAAAAACACCCGCTTTATTCTGACCGTTATACGGTGGAAACCATAGCAGGCGGGTCGTATGACACACTGAACACGGTGCCTATTTACACCAAAAGCGCCGACTTTGTCTTTTGCTATGGCGTGAACCGCAGTGAAAGCGAAAAGGTGTACAGCCTGCAAATAACCGACGGCACCAAAACCAGCACGACATGCGAGATCATCACCCATAACGGCCCGTTCGTGCAAATACAGGATCTTACAAGAAATTTTCCGCTCATTTTTTAAATCCGCACAAGCGGCCCGCACCTGGTTTATTGGCCGTGCAGATTGTACGCAGCGTAAAATTTAGAACGTAAATAGAACGATATTCAGTACAAACAGGATTTATTTGTTATTAATCTGTAAACATTGGCACTTTCCTGTTGACAGTGCTAATGTTTTGAGTATAATAAAGATGAACCTTGAGAGAGGGTTCAGAGATCACCGAAAAGGGAACAAAAGCTCGCGACTGCAAGATGTTCTTACTGCCCTACGAGCCGTAAAATGAATTGGAGGAATGACTTATGTTGCCTAGCATTTTTGGTGAAGATTTGTTTGATGAAATGTGGAACGATCCGTTTGACGAACTGTTTGCTTTGACCCCGGTGCGCCGCCATCACGGCCGCGACCCGCTCTTTGGTAAAAATGCGGGGCGCATTATGCGCACGGATGTAAAGGAAAAAGACAACAGCTATGAACTGGACATCGACCTGCCCGGCTTCAAGAAAGAAGAGGTAAAGGCCACGGTCGAAAACGGCTACCTGACCATCAGCGCCGAGAAAGGGCTCGACAAGGATGAGGAAGACAAGAAAGGCCGCTACATCCGCCGCGAGCGTATGTCCGGCAAGTGCGCCAGAAGCTTTTATGTGGGCGATGTGGCCGAAAGCGAGATCCAGGCAAAATTTGAAAACGGCATCCTGCGCCTGACGATCCCGAAGAAGGACGTGAAGGCACTGCCGGAAAACCACGGCATCCAAATTGAATAAGCAAAGCAAAATCCGCAAACAAAAACGTCCCGGAATTTCCGGGACGTTTTTTTCTGCCTAATATTATAAATGCCGGTGTGCCTTTGCGGGGGCAGAACCGCCGGGCAGTATGTTTGCCGGCAGGTTTCAGACAACCGTACTTTTATATAACTTTTACAAGAGAAAATTTACAGCGCCACCATCCCCGCTTATGCGCCCGCGCCGATAAAACCCTGCAGCTCGCTGAAACGGCTGGCCGCCGCATCGCTCACAAAAAGTAAGGAGCCGTCTTCCATGTACCAGTCGTTCGGGTTGTCGCGCAGGTATTCCAGCACCTTGGTACAGCCGTCGGCCGACTCCATAAAGCCGTCGTGCATCGTCTGCATTTTCGCAAGCACGTCGGCGCTTTTCGCCTGAAACGGCTTTGCAAAAACTTTTTCAAACATGGCCGCGCTCTTTTCGCCGGCGCCCTGCTTTTCCATGTAGCTTTGCACAGTCTCGCTTTGCAGCAGCGTCTGCGTGCGCTGCAGCACATCGCTGGTTTTTGCACCCGCGTCGCGGATGGCGGCAAGCGACGTTTCAAACGCGGGGCCGTCCGCGCCGATGTTGTCGGCCGATATCAGGTAGGGCAGTTCAGAAGAGGCGGAAATGCGCGCCATCTCGTCAAAACAGTTGTACAAGTCGCGCACATATGCCTTCACCGCCGTTTCCGCCTTGGCACAGCTACCGGTGCAGACGGTGCGCGAAAGTAGCTCGTTAAAAGCGTCCTCATCAAACACATCGGCCTCGGCCACCGCCGTGATCCGGGCAACCTCGGTGTAGAGCTTTTCTTCGTTTTCGCGCGCGTCGCGGACAAAGTGCGCCGCCGTGATCCCGCCGCCGATGCAGGCCACGGCAATCACCGCCGCCACGACCAGCAGTAAATTTTTCTTTTGGAGCATACCGTCTCCTCCTTCTTTTTATGCGGCCGCTGTTTTCCGGCTTGCCGTAAGCGCGTCCAGGGCAGAATTGTAGGCGTCATACAGATCGTCGTCATAGATCTCGACATAGCCGCCGGCCACGGCCCAGTTTTCCGGCTCGTCAGCCAGCAGCTCCAGCGCCGCGATGCACTCGTCAATAAAAGCATCGTCCTGCTGCGCGAGCGCCGACCATTCCTGCAGCTCCTCTGTGCTGAACGTGCCCTCCAGCATATTGCCCAGCACGGCGCGCGTGACAAAGTCCATATCGTCCAGGCGCATATAGCTTTTCAGCATATCGTCTGTCAGCAGATCTGCAAAGCGCGCATGCACGTTTTCAAATTTCTTGCGCATGCTTTCCAGGTAGGCAATGCTTTCATCAAATTCCGGGCCGTCGGCCGCAATATTTTGGGGCATAAAAATATTGGCCAGCCGCTCGTCCTCGTTCAGTTCTTTATAATCGTCCAGGCAGGCGACCAGGTCTGCAACGTAAGATTTTGTGCCGCTCTCTATTTTTTGGCACTGCTCAGTCGCGCACACCGTGCGGTCCAAAACTTCGTCAAGCGCGGTGCGGCTGTCCGCCTTGCCGGCGATATAATCGTCCTCCGCCGCCTGCAGGGCGTCGAGTTCCTGCAAAAGCAGGTCGCTGTCACGGTCGATCTGCGCATAGCGGCTGCCAACCAGACCGCCGCCGACGCCCAAAGCGATCAAAACGATCAAAACCACGGCGACCACGCCGCCCTTTTTCCTTTTTTTCATGGCAAAATACGCGCCGTTTTCCGCAGCGGTGTGGAAAACGGCGTTTCCCCTCTCTTAATTTTCTTTTTTATTATTCGCCCAGGTCGATCACGGCCATGACCGGGTAGTGGTCGGAAATGTCGGTGTCCATGTCGCTGAGCACCCTGCACACAGAAGCGCTCTGCGCGCCCTTTGCAAAAATAAAGTCGATCGCCAGCCCCTCGTCTGCGCCGTAGGCACCCCAGCCCTGGTAGCTGCGCACGTTTTGACCGTCATCCGCCACGGTGTACAAATCGGCAAACCCGGCGGCGGTCAGGGTGTTGTAGGGCAGGCTTTCGGCGGCCGTGTTAAAGTCGCCGGTCAGCACCACCGGCACGCCCGGGTACTTCTCTTCCAGTTCGCCGAGCTTTTGCACAATGACCTCGGCGCCGTAATTCCTGGCCTCGTCCGACACATGGTCCAGGTGGGTGTTCATGTGCAGGTAGCGCATGCCGGTGGCGTTGTCCTCCAGCAGCACCCAGGTGCACACGCGGTTGCAGCCGGCGCCGCTGTAGCGGCTTGCCTCCTCAGGCGTTTCGGAAAGCCAGAAATTGCCCTTGTCTATGGCCGTGTACTTGTCTTTCAGCCAGAAAACGGTGTTTTTCTCGCACTTCAGTTTGTTGGCGCCGTCGCCGCCGCGCTCAACGCCGTAGCTGTCGTAAAACGACAAAAGGCTTTTGAACCGCGCCTCCCAAACAAAGTTCATCTCCTGCGTGCCGAACGAATCGGGCAGCACTTCGGCAATGACCTCGGCTGCCGCCTTTGTGGTCATGCCGGTCAGCGTGTTGGTAAAGAAATTGCCCCACGGCGCGGCCACGTTGAACGTCATAACGGTGATCTCGTTTGCGTCGTTCTGCACGCGCGCCTCTATGCGCGACTGCGCCTCGGTCTCGCTGATCACCGGCTCGCGCCCGCAGGCGCACAGCGCCGACACCGTCAACGCGCACACCAACGCACCGCAGACAAAACGGCGCAGTCCCTTTTTTTCTGCTTTTGTCATTTTTCATTCCTCCCCAAACGGCAGGCTGCATAATAAATACGCCGGCCGAAAAGCGGTCATGATCCGCCCATCATATTTATGATACCACCGCCTTTTCGGCTTTGCAATACGGAGCAGGCGGCTTTTCGCGCGCCGATTGCACAAAATTTCACGCCGCTTTTTGTGCGGTTGACCAAAAAACGGCCTTTACCCGGCCAATAGGGAAAAGGAAAACGCCAAAATAGAATTTTCCACACTTTTTTGATTTTCTGCGGAAAACGATATTTTTTACGCAAAAACGATTCAGCGGACCAACAAAAAAAGACCTGCGGCCTTTCGGTCACAGGTCCTTGAACATATCGATATGCGGACAGCCCTGGTCGGGGTAAACGCCGCCGGCCGCGGTATAGCCGCATTTTTCATAAAACGGCCTGGCCTGCACCTGGGCCGAAAGCACGGCGCGCGTAAAACCTTTTTGCTTTGCGCAGACTTCGGCCGCCTGCATCACCGCACGCCCGGCGCCGCTTTTTCGCATCTCTTTATAGACGGCCACACGGCCGATGTGCACCTCGCCGGGCGCATCGCCGGCAAACAGCCGGCAGGTGGCGCAGGGGGTTTCGCCGGCAAAAAGCAGAATGTGGGTGGAGGCGCTGTCCTGCGTATCAAATTCTTCGGCAAAGCCCTGCTCCCGCACAAACACCGTTTCGCGGATGTCCCTTGCCGCCGGGGGCAGGGTGTTTTCATAAATTTTTGACGTAAAGTTTTGCATATTTTTTTCCTGCTTTACTGAATGCTAGGGTCGTTTGGTGTGTTTTTTATTGGCTGGCGCAGTGCTGCTTTTCCTTTAATCCATCGCGGTCGAAGCCGCGTTTTCTATCTTTAGATGCTTCACTTGTTTCAACGAGATGCGTTAGACATGCTCTGCGGCAACAAACCGGGGTCCCCGGAAAAAGTTTGCCCCACAAAAAATAACAATGGAGGGGCCCCCAAAATGTTTTTTACAAAAAAACATTTTGGGGAGAGAAAGAACAGTGAAGTGAATGAGAGGCAACTTTTCAAAAAAGATTAAAGAAAAGTTGCCGCGAATGATACGGAACTTGTTCTGACGAGGGGAGAGGAAGCGCAGTGGAATGAATGAGAGATGCCTTTTGCTTAAAGTATAAACAAAAGGCACCGCGAGTGATAGGGAGCTTGCAAACCGGGGCCCCGGAAAAAGTTCGCCCCACAAAAAATAACAATGGAGGGGCCCCCAAAATGTTTTTTTACAAAAAAACATTTTGGGGAGAGAAAGAACAGTGAAGTGAATGAGAGGCAACTTTTCAAAAAAGATTAAAGAAAAGTTGCCGCGAATGATACGGAACTTGTTCTGACGAGGGGAGAGGAAGCGCAGTGGAATGAATGAGAGATGCCTTTTGCTTAAAGTATAAACAAAAGGCATCGCGAATGATATGGAACTTGCGCTGACGAGTCCGCCCACTTGCAGCATAGACCGATCTTGCGGCATTATTCTTCGCTCGCCGGTTCTGTGGTCTCTGCCGGTTCGACCGCAGCGGTTTGCGCCGTTTCACCGTTTTCACCGGCTTCGGCCGTTTCGCCCTCGTCCTCCACGCGGTCCACCACGCTGATGGTGGCCACATGCTCGCCCTCGTTCACGCGCATCACGCGCACGCCCTTGGACGGGCGGGCGAAAGTGGAGATCTGGTCGGCCGGGATACGGATCACGATGCCGTCGGTGGAGATCAGGATGACGTCCTTGTCGTCGCTCACCGGCGCGATCATCGCGACCTTGCCGTTTTTCTCGGTCTTGTAGTTGATCAGTCCCTTGCCGCCGCGCGACTGCACGCGGTAGTCGGCAAACGGGCTCTTGCGGCCGTAGCCGGTTTCGGAAACGGTCAGAAGCGCCTCGTCCTCCTCCACCGTGGCAAAGCCCACAACGGTGTCGCCCTCACCAAGACTGATCGCGCGCACACCGCGCGCCGTGCGGCCGATCGGGCGGGCGTCGTTTTCATCAAAGCAGATGCTCATGCCGTCCTTGGTCGCCACGATCAGCTTTTTGGCGCCGTCTGTCACGCGCACCCAGGCCAGCTCGTCGCCCTCGTCCAGCTGAATGGCGATGATGCCGGACTTGCGCACGTTGCGGTACTGCTCCAGCGCCGTGCGTTTAATTACGCCGCCGCGCGTCACCATGCACAGGTAAACGCCCTCGTCGCTCTCGGGCAGGCGCACCATGGCCGAAACGGTCTCGCCGCTCTCCAGCGGCAGCAGGTTCACCACGTTGATGCCTTTGCTGGTGCGCGAACCGGCCGGCACCTCGTAGGCCTTGATCTTGAACACCTTGCCCATGTTCGTAAACAGCATAATGCGGTCGTGCGAAGAACAGGTGAACATCGTTTTGGCCACGTCCTCCTCGCGGCGCGTCATGCCGGAAACACCGCGGCCGCCGCGGTTCTGGCTCTTGTAGGTGTCGATCGTCTGGCGCTTCATGTAGCCCTTGTCGGTCAGGGTCAGCATGCACGCCTCTTCGGGGATCAGGTCCTCGTCCTCCACCATGCCGGAAACGGCCTGGATCTCGGTGCGGCGGTCGTCGCCGAACTTGTCGGCGATCGCGTCGGCCTCTTCCTTCACGATCTCGCGCACGCGCATTTCGTTATTTAAAATATCCAGGTAGTCGGCGATCTTCGCTTTTAAATCGTCCAGTTCGTTCATGATCTTCAAAATTTCCAGACCGGCCAGCTGACCCAGCTGGAACGACACGATGGCGTTTGCCTGCGGCTCGTCAAAATCGAACTGGTCCATGATGGCCTGCTTGGCCTCGGCCTTGCCGCCCTTGCAGGCGCGGATCGCGGCAATGATCTCGTCCACAATGTCTACGGCGCGTTTTAAGCCCTCTAAAATATGGGCGCGCTTCTGCGCCTTGTCCAGGTTGAACTGCGTTCTGCGGCGCACGATCTCTTTCTGGAAGTCAATGTAGTTTTCCAGCATCTGCTTGAGCGTCAGCACCCGCGGCACGCCGCCCACCAGCGCCAGCATGATCACGCCGAACGTTGTCTGCATCTGCGTCAGCTTGTAGAGGTTGTTGAGCACCACCTGGGCGTTTGCGTCGCGCTTTACGGTAATTTCAATGTGCATGCCCTTGCGGTTCGAGTAGTCCTTTAAGTCGGCAATGCCCTCCAGGCGCTTTTCCTTGACCAGGTCGGCGATCGTGGAAATGAGTTTTGCCTTGTTGACGGCGTAGGGCAGCTCGCTGACCACGATTTTGTAACGGTCGTTCTTCGTCTCCACGATCTCGGCGCGGGCGCGCACATAAATTTTGCCGCGGCCGGTCGAGTACGCCTCTTTGATGCCGCGCGTGCCCATGATGATGCCGGCGGTCGGGAAGTCCGGCCCCTTGATGAACTGCATCAGCTCCGGCAGCTCGGCCTCGGGGTTGTCGATCAGGTAGTCCATGGCCGCAATGACCTCGCGCAGGTTGTGCGGCGGGATGTTCGTGGCCATGCCGACTGCGATGCCGGTGGAGCCGTTGACCAGCAGGTTCGGGTAGCGCGCCGGCAGCACCTCGGGCTCTTTCAGGCGGTCGTCGTAGTTCGGCTGAAAGTCCACGGTGTTTTTGTCGATGTCGGCAAGCATTTTCATGCTGATCTTGCTCATGCGCGACTCGGTGTAACGGTAAGCCGCCGGCGGGTCGCCGTCGATGGAGCCGAAGTTGCCGTGGCCGTCTACCAGCGTGTAGCGCATCGAAAACGGCTGCGCCAGGCGCACCATCGCGTCGTAAACGGACGCGTCGCCGTGCGGATGGTAACGGCCCAGCACGGCGCCCACGGTGTCGGCGCACTTGCGGTAGGCCGACTCGGGGTAAAGGTTGTTTTCAAACATCGTGTAAAGAATGCGACGGTGCACGGGCTTCAGGCCGTCGCGCACGTCGGGCAGCGCTCTTTGCACGATAACGCTCATGGAGTAGTCCAGAAATGCCTTGCGCACTTCCTTGCTGACCTCCACGTCTATGATCTTCTGGTTGTCGTAACGTATATTGTCGTGTTTGATGTCCATAATTTAAACTGCCTCCTGCACCCGGTCATATGTCGAGGTTTTCCACATATTTTGCGTTTTTCTCAATAAATTCGCGCCGGGGTTCCACGTTGTCGCCCATCAAAATGGAAAACGTCTCGTCGGCGCGCTGGGCGTCCTCGATCGTTACGCGCAGCATCGTGCGGAATTCCGGGTCCATCGTCGTCTCCCACAGCTGTTCGGGGTCCATTTCACCAAGGCCTTTGTAGCGCTGCACGCTGCAGGTGCCGGAGCCGCCGAAGGCTTCGATCTCGCGGTCGCGCTCCTCGTCCGAAAAGGCGTAAACGCTCTTTTTGCCCTTGGAAACTTTGAAAAGCGGCGGCTGCGCCAGGTACACATAGCCGTTGTCGATGACCGGGCGCATGTAGCGGAAGAAAAAGGTCAGAAGCAGCGTGCGGATGTGCGCGCCGTCCACGTCGGCATCGGCCATGATGACGATCTTGTGGTAGCGGATCTTTGAAATGTCGAACTCGTCGCCGATGCCGGTGCCGAGCGCCGTGACGATCGGCATCAGCTTTTCGTTGCCGAACACCTTGTCAAGCCGGGCCTTTTCTACGTTGAGCATTTTGCCCCAAAGCGGCAGAATGGCCTGGTGCTCCTTGTCGCGCCCCTCTTTGGCGGAACCGCCTGCCGAGTCGCCCTCTACGATGTAGAGCTCGCACAGCGACGGGTCCTTGGAAAGGCAGTCGGCCAGCTTGCCGGGCAGGGAGGAGCTTTCAAGCGGGCTTTTGCGCCGCGCCTGGTCGCGTGCCCTGCGCGCCGCCTCCCGCGCGCGCGACGCGTCGAGCGATTTGGAAAGCAGCGTTTTGGCCGTCTGCGGGTTTTCTTCAAAATAAGTCGTCAGCTTGTCGTACAGCATGGAGGAGACCAGGCCGCTCATTTCGGTGTTGCCGAGCTTGCCCTTGGTCTGCCCCTCAAACTGCGCGTCGGTCAGCTTCACGGAGACCACGGCGGTCAGACCTTCGCGCACGTCGTCGCCGGAAAGGTTTTTGTCGTTGTCCTTTAAAAGACCGTGGCGCCGGCCGTAATCGTTGAATACGCGCGTCAGGGCCGTTTTAAAGCCCGTTTCGTGCGTGCCGCCGTCTATCGTGTTGATGTTGTTCGCAAAAGACAGCAAAATCTCGTTGTAGCTGTCGGTGTAGCAAAGGGCCACCTCGGCGCTCTTGTCCTCTTTCGTGGTGGAAAGGTGGATGACCTCCTCCTGCACCGGGTTCAGCCCGCGCGAGGTGTTGATGTACTCCACAAAGGAGCGGATGCCGCCCTCGTAGCAGAACACGTCCTGCACCGCCTCTTCGCCGCGGCGGTCGGTCAGCGTGATCGTAAGGCCGGCGTTCAAAAACGCCTGTTCGCGCAGGCGGCGCGCCAGCACTTCGTATTCGTAGGTCGTCGTCTCCTGAAAAATTTCCGCGTCGGCCTTGAATTTGATGAGCGTGCCGTGGCCGTCGGCGTCAGCCGTGATGTGCAGCTCGTCGGTCGGTACGCCGCGCGTAAAGTGCTGGGTGTACACATGGCCGTTTTGGGTCACGTCCACCTCCAGCCATTCGGAAAGCGCGTTTACCACGGAGGAGCCCACGCCGTGCAGACCGCCCGACACCTTGTAGCCCGAACCGCCGAACTTGCCGCCGGCGTGCAGCACGGTCAGCACCACGGTCACGGCCGGCAGGCCGGTCTTTTCGTTGATGCCGGTCGGAATGCCGCGGCCGTTGTCGCGCACGGTGATGACGTCGTCCGGCAAAATCTCCACCTCAATGTGGGTGCACACGCCGGCCAGCGCCTCGTCGATCGAGTTGTCCACGATCTCGTACACCAAATGATGCAGTCCGCGCGGCCCGGTGGAGCCGATGTACATGCCGGGGCGCTTGCGCACGGCTTCCAGCCCCTCCAGCACCTGTATGTCTTCGGCAGAGTATTCCTCGGTCACGCTTGTATCCATGTCTTTTTCTTCGAGTTCCATGTCAAAACTCCTTTTCTGTTTTGGTTTGCTGTGTGCCGCCCGTGCCCGCGGCCCTTCTGCGCAGGGTCGAGGTGTTCAGCGGACTGATATAAACGAAACGGTCGGTCACAATAAAGGACTTCGGCAGTTCGTCGTTTGCGTATTCGGTGCGGTGCGCACGCTCTGCAGCGTTCAAAAAGTCGCGCGTCACCTTTTTCACGGTGGAGGTGTCCATGTCGAAAATACCGATGATGTCATCGCTTTTTGCGGCCAGCGCGCCGCCTAAAAACAGGTACATCAGACTTCCTCCCCGTCTTTTATCGTTAAAATTTTTCCGGCCGCTGCGCTGTGCACGGCCGCCCGGTCGCAGCAGGTGATGAAAATCTGGTAGCCGCAGATCTTTTCCATTACATACTGCTGCCGCCCGGCGTCCAGCTCGCTCATCACGTCGTCGAGAAGGATCACGGGCTTTGTGCCGCACATCTCTTCTAAAACAGCGGCCTCGGCCAGCTTCAGCGCGATCACGGCGCTGCGGCTCTGCCCCTGGCTCGCAAAGGCGCGCGCGCTTTTGCCGCCGATCTCGATTTGCAGATCGCTGCGGTGCGGCCCGGCCGACGTGGTGCCGGTGGCAATGTCGTCTGCCCGGCTTTGCTGCAGGCTTTTTAAAAGCGACCGGCGTATTTCCTCCTGCGTTTCGGCTTCTTCGTCAAAGCCGCCCGAAAGGCGCAAATGGCCGCGTTCCCGGCCGCCGGAAATGCCGTTTAAAACCGTTTCAAACGGCGGGGTGATCTTTTCCACATATTTTTTGCGCTGGTAAAGCACGGCCGCGGCGCGGCCGGCCAGCGTCTCGTCCCAAACGGCCAGCATGTCTTCCAGTTCCCGGAACGTGCGCGCGTCTTTCAAAAGCTTGTTGCGCTGTGCCAGGCAGCGTTCGTATTCGCCCAAAAGCAGGCGGTACTTCGGCCTGATCTGCCCCAGCGCCTGGTCCAAAAAGCGGCGGCGTTCGCCCGGCCCGTCCTTGACCAGGCGCAGATGGTCGGGGGAAAACACCACGGCGTGCACGGCCTCGCCCAAAGCCAGGGGACTTTTCTTTTTTACGCCGTTGAGCCACGCCGTTTTGGTCTCGCCAAGCTCCAGTTTGGCGGTCTGTTCGCGCCCCTCGGCAAAAAAACGGCTTTGCAGCACGGCTTTTTCCTGCCCGAAGGCGATCAGCTCGGCGCGCTTTGCGCCGCGGAAGCTCTTGGCGCCCGTGAACAGGTAAAGCCCTTCGACCAGGTTCGTTTTGCCGTTTGCGTTGTCGCCGCAGATGATGTTGACGCTGTCTCTTATACACATCTCCGAGCCCAC
>URDW01000006.1 GCA_900546735.1 uncultured Oscillospiraceae bacterium | reverse complement strand
ACGAGATCGCTCAGTGTCTCGTGGGCTCGGAGATGTGTATAAGAGACAGATGAAGCGCCGTCTGGAGAGCCGCGGCATCAGCGTCACTGTGGACGAGTGCTCGATCGGTCAGCCGCTCGATGTGGACAAGTACGACATTTTCTTCATCGGCGGCGGACAGGACTTCGAGCAGGAGGTGCTGCTGCGCGACCTCGCCTCCGGCAAGGGCAAGGATATCTGCACCGCTGTTGAGGAGGAGAAGGTGTTTCTCGCCATCTGCGGCGGCTACCAGCTTCTCGGCCGGTATTACCAGGCGGCAGATGGCAAGCGGCTGGTGTTTTCCGGCGCGCTCGATCTGTACACCGTGGCTGGGGAGAAGCGCCTGATCGGCAATTTCGCCTTTCGCTGCGGCAGCACGGTGGCGGTCGGCTTTGAAAACCATGCCGGGCGCACATATCTTGGAAACGTGCCGCCGCTTGGGCGCGTGGTGCGCGGCTTTGGCAACAATGGGAAAGACAGGACAGAGGGCGCGCACTATAAAAATACGTTCGGTACATATGCGCACGGGCCGTTTTTGCCGCGCAATCCCGCTTTTGCCGACCATATGCTGCAAACGGCGCTGCAAAAGAAATACGGCCCTGTCACGCTGCAGGCGCTGGACGACCGGCTTGAGACGAACGCCCGAAAAGATTTCCTGCAAAAATACATCCGTTAGCGCCTTAGCTTAAAAGGAAAATGCCGATTTATGCGCCGCTTTTGTGAAACTGCGCAAATTTGTGAAAAAACGGCGCTTTTGTAAAGAAAAACCTTGATTTTTCCGCCGTGCCATGGTAAAATACCAGAGCATTCGTAAGAATACGCACACACCGTGCTGTGCCCGAGGTTGTCTAAAGGGCATTTGCCATAGCTCGGTGTGGAGGAACAACCGAAAAGGAGGATTTCAAAATGGCAAAAAATGTTGTATCCATGAAACAGCTGCTGGAGGCCGGCGTGCATTTCGGTCACCAGACCAGAAGATGGAACCCCAAAATGGCGCCGTACATCTTTACGGAGAGAAACGGCATCTACATCATCGACCTGCAGAAGACGGTGAAAAAGCTTGACGAGGCGTACATGTTCGTGCGCGACCTGGCTGCCGAGGGCGGCGAGATCATCTTCGTCGGCACCAAAAAGCAGGCGCAGGAAAGCATCCGCGAAGAGGCTACGCGCTGCGCAATGCCTTATGTCAACGCCCGTTGGCTTGGCGGTATGCTCACAAACTTCAAGACCATCCGCACCAGAGTGGCACGTCTTGCCCAGCTGAAGACGATGCAGGGCGACGGCACTTTCGACATGCTGCCGAAAAAGGAAGTTGCAAAGCTTGAACTCGAAATCGAAAAGCTTGAAAAGTACCTGGGCGGCATCACCGAAATGAAGAAGATCCCGCAGGCCATGTTCATCGTTGACCCGAGAAAAGAAAGAATCGCCGTGTCCGAGGCCATCAAGCTTGGCCTGCCGATCGTTGCGATCGTGGACACCAACTGCGACCCGGACGAGATCGACTATGTCATCCCCGGCAACGACGACGCGATCCGTGCCGTTAAGCTGATCGCCGGCGCTATGGCCGATGCAGTCATCGAAGGCCGCGGCGGCAGCGACGTTGCTGAAGAAACAGAGGGCGAACAGGCAGAAGAGGCCGCTGAAGCACCGGCCGAGGCTGCTGCTGAATAAGAAACAGGAGGAAAAGGACAATGGCATTTACAGCGAAAGACGTAAAAGCACTTCGTGAAAAGACCGGTGTCGGCATGATGGAATGCAAAAAAGCGCTGACCGAAGCCGACGGCGATATGGACAAGGCAATCGACTTCCTTCGTGAAAAAGGTCTGGCTGCCGCCGCCAAAAAGGCTTCCAGAATCGCTGCCGAAGGCGTTGTGCTTTCTTATTATGACAAGGCTGCCAAAAAAGCTGTGATCGTTGAGGTCAACAGCGAAACAGACTTTGTCGCTAAAAATGAAAAATTCACAAACTTTGTAGAGGGCGTTGCCAAAACGATCCTTGCCTGTGCACCGGCCGATGTAGAGGCTCTTGCGGACTGCAAGTATGACGGCACCGACAAGACCGTGACCGAAACGCTCAATGAACTGATCCTTTCGATCGGTGAAAACATGAAGATCCGCCGTTTTGAAACGATGGACGGCGTTGTCTCCACCTATGTGCATGCAGGCGGTTCTGTCGGCGTTCTGGTTGGTTTTGACGCGGATGCTGCCATGCTCGACAATGCGGACTTCAACGAGATGGCCAAAGACGTTGCCATGCAGGTCGCGGCTATGAGCCCGGCTTATCTGGACGAGGCTTCCGTTCCGGCCGACGTGGTCGCACACGAGAAAGAGATCCTGGCCATCCAGATCAAGGAAGACCCGAAAATGGCCAACAAGCCCGAACAGGTCATTGAAAAGATCGCCGCCGGCAAAATGTCCAAGTATTACAAGGAAAACTGCCTGGTCGATCAGGAATTTGTCAAGGCCACCAATCACGAATCCGTCGGTCAGTATGTGGCGGACGTCGCGAAAAAGCTTGGCGCTGATGTAAAGATCAACGGTTTCGTCCGCTTCGCTAAGGGCGAAGGCCTGCAGAAGAAAGAAGAAAACTTCGCAGAAGAGATCGCCAAAGCCGTAAAAGGCTAAATCATTTAAAAATATGCGGCGCAGCCATTTGGCTGCGCCGTTTTTTTACGCTTGCATTTTTTATGAAATTCTTTTAAAATAAATGTAACAGTCTGCGTGCAAAATGACTCTTAATATATAGAGACATTATTTGCTTGACTGAAATTTGGAGGTGCGATTTATGAAAAAACAAATTTCAACACTGTTAGCAAGCATACTGTTGGTTGTCAGCTTACTGGTGGCTGTGCCCGCTTTTGCAGCCGACAGTGACTTCCCGGAGCCCAACTGGGGTAATATACAGGATATATCTGTTTATGTAAACGGTGAATATGACCCGAATCATGTAGAGACGGTTTATGACCAGGAGTCCGATGCGCATACCTTTACTTATATTGGTTCCGGTAAACTGACTGGCTGGGAGTTCCCGTGGTCGGTAGAGGGCACGGATTATGAGCTGATCTCTGAAAGCGGCAATTCCGTCACGCTGCGTTTTATCAACGAGTACCACGGCATTCCGTATGTCAACGTGCTTGTGGATTTTGGAACAGATAGTGCGCCGTCTGGCGAGTCGGGCTCATCATCGGGAACGGCTGACGATGCGCAGACCGCCGCACAGGGCGATTCCACGGCATCGTCCGGCGAAAGTACGCAAAATACAGCAGAAACAACTTCTGCGCCGGAAACGGGCGCTGCATCCAATATTGTACCGGTGGCGGCGGTCACGGTGCTTTGTGTTGCCGTTGTCGCCGTCATCGTTGTGGTGGCGGTGCGCCGCAAGAAAAATGGCTGATTTTTTGCATTGACCAATTAAAACGGCGCCCCTGTGCCGTGCGCTTTTCCGCCTTGTATGGTGAAAAGCAGATGTTGAATTGAGGACGAATATGAAAACGGACCGTAAAAAAATCAAGCGTGCCTGTATTGTAACAGCCGGTGTTTTGTGCGCTGCCGCCGTGTGTGCGGCAGCAATATACTTCTTTTTTCCGCAGCTCCTGCCTTCCGGTCAGTCGGCTGAAAAAGTACCGGCGGCTGCGACCGGTACGCCGGCAGATGATACTTCTGCGCCGGAAACGTCCGGTGAAATCACAACGCCTAGCGCATCGCAGCCGCACACCGGCACAACTGCCGCGCCGCGGCCGTCTGAACCTGCGCCGTCTTCTGCCACAGCGCCGCAGGTTACGCCGGTCAGTGAAGAACGTTACCTGACGACGGACACGCCCGTGCGCGCCTCTGCTTGCGATACAGCCAAAAAACTGGGTACGGCCACCAAAAATACGCGCATTTCTGTAAAGGGGCGCTGTTCCAACGGCTGGACACAGGTCGTCTATAAAAATAAAACCGGCTATGTGCCGTCATCCAGCCTGACAGAAAAAGAACCCGTCGTGCAGACGACCAGCCCGTATCTGATCAAGGTCAACCGCACCCAGAATCTGGTCACGGTCTATAAAAAAGACAGCGCCGGGGAATATACCAAGCCTTATCGGGCCATGGTATGTTCGGTCGGTACATCCGGCAATACGCCGCGCGGTACGTTTGCCACAACGGACCGCTATACATGGCGCCTTCTGGAGGGCAATGTTTACGGCCAGTATGCTACGCGCATCACGGGGCACATTCTGTTTCACTCTGTTCCGTATTATACGAAGAACAAGGGCGACCTGGAGTCGGCCGAATACAACAAGCTGGGCTCTGCGGCTTCGCTCGGCTGCATCCGCCTGAGTGTGAAAGACGCCAAGTGGATCTACGACAATTGCCCGAAAAATACAGCGGTCGTGATTTATGACAGCGACGCGCCCGAACCGCTTGAAAGACCCAGGCCGGTCAAGATCGACCTGAACGACTGCCGCCGCGGCTGGGACCCGACGGACCCGGATCCGAAAAATCCATGGAATGCCCCGCCGGCGCAGACATCAGGCAACGGACAGAATACGATCACCAATAAAACAACGTGTGCAGCGCCGTGCGATCAGGCGGACTGCTGACAGAAAGCGGCTGAAAAGCCGCTTTTGTGTTGCGTTTTTCTAAACAATATGTTAATATGAATTTAGAATGATTCCAATGACTGTTTTATTCAAGACATAAAAGGAGTGCAGATGGATGTCACCGCTGTTATGGTTAAAGCTCAAAAAGTATTCCAAGCTGGAAAATTATATTGCGTTTGTGCAAAGCACAGACCTCTCCAAGGTGCCGCCTCTGTCACGCGGTGATACGGATGGTTTAAAACGGCCGGATGTCCCGGGGCTGTTTACTTACCTGCCCGTTTATGACGCGCTGCGGCAGAAGTATGCACTGGACACGGCCGTGCGTGGAAATACCGATTTTGAACGTGCGTTATCGGTCATGCAGTGGCTGACCGATAACACCTGGTACAGCGGCGCGCAGTACCATTTGCTGCGGGACGATCCGCTTCAGATCCTGGATTACGCTTATCGCAAGCCGTTCAAAAATGCGATCAACTGCCGTTTTAAGGCCATTGTGCTGTCTGACCTTTTGCAGGCATTCGGCATACCGGCCTACCCGATCGCCATGCTGGATTCCAATAAAAACGGCAATCATCTGACTGTGCACGTTTATTTGAAAGAAAGAAAACAGTGGGCACTTTTTGACCCGTCTTTCAATACGTATTTTACCGGTGAAGACGGTGTGCTTTTCAATGCCGTTACGCTGCGCGAATACTTTCTTTCCGGCAGCCGCCCGGTCATACATGGCTATGCGTTCAACAAAACACAGCAGTGCCGTCAGGTGTATGAGCAGGTGTTTATCCGCTCCTGTCTGACCAACCTGACGACCTGGCACGACAATTCCATGAATGGGCGCACAACCAAACAGTGGAGCGGCAGAAAACAATTTGACTGCCGTCTGCCAGATACTGAGGAAATGGAAAATGGGCTGTTATAAAGCGGCTATGCCTTGATGTGCGTGCTTTAATATAGCGCAAACGTAAAATATATAGAAATTTTTCGTATTCTGGTAAATTTTCTTGACAATGCAGCGATGATTTAGTATAATACTTTTTGCTGTAAAGATAAAATACTTTACATGTGCGGGTCACAGGGGGGAGAGACGTGCCCAAAAATCTTGAAATTTCACTGCTTCTTGATTTTTACGGTGAAATGCTTACACAAAAACAGCGCAATTTTTTGATGTATTATTATGACGAGGATTTGTCCCTGTCTGAAATTGCGGAAAACGAGGGCATTACCCGCCAGGGTGTGCGCGATGCCGTCAAGCGCGCCGAAGCGCAGCTGATCGAAATGGAATCTAAGCTGCATCTGGCTGCCAGGCATGAGGAGCTGCGCAAAAGCCTGGAGGAGATCACTGCCTGTGCCGAAAACATCAACCGTTACAACCTTTCACACGACCTTTCCCGCGAGATCAACGACAACGTAACGAAGATCCGTTCCCTTGTCGAGATCTTGAGCGACCAGTCATTTGTGTAAGGGCTTCTTACATAATTTTCGCTGCAGGAGGGAACAGTTTGGCATTTGAAAATTTAAGCGAACGCCTTGACAACGCATTTAAAAAGCTTCGTGCAAAAGGCAAGCTGACGGAGTCAGATGTCAAGGAAGCCATGCGCGAAGTGCGCCTTGCCCTTTTGGAGGCAGACGTAAACTATAAAGTTGCCAAAGAATTTACGGCAAAAGTGACGGAACGTGCCATCGGCTCTGACGTAATGGAGTCGCTGACGCCCGGCCAGATGGTCATTAAAATCGTCAACGAAGAGCTGACCCAGCTGATGGGCGGCAGCGAAAGCCGTTTGGCGATCGCCAACCATCCGCCTACGATTTTGATGATGTGCGGTTTGCAGGGTTCCGGTAAAACGACCCATTCTGCAAAGCTTGCGCGCAAACTGAAAAACGAGGGGCACCGTCCGCTGCTTGTCGCATGTGACGTGTACCGTCCGGCGGCCATCAAGCAGCTGCAGGTCGTCGGCGCCCAGGTAGATACCCCGGTTTTTGAAATGGGGCAGGGCGACCCGGTCACCATCGCGTCTGAGGCTGTGAAATACGCCAAGGACCATGGTCATGACTATGTTATTATCGATACGGCCGGCCGTCTGCATGTGGATGAACAGCTGATGGATGAGCTGAAGAATATCAAGTCCACACTGCACCCGCACGAGATCCTTTTGGTCATTGACGCCATGACCGGCCAGGACGCCGTCAACGTTTCCAAAACGTTCAACGAAACGCTTGGCATCGACGGCGTGATCCTGACCAAGCTCGACGGTGACACACGCGGCGGCGCTGCGCTTTCCGTTCGTGCCGTGACCGGCAAGCCCATCAAATTCATCGGCACCGGTGAAAAGCTTGGCGATCTGGAAACGTTCCACCCCGACCGCATGGCTTCGCGTATCCTCGGCATGGGCGACGTGCTTTCGTTCATTGAGCGTGCCGAAATGGCGCTCGATGAAAAGAAAGCGGCCGAGCTCGAGAAGAAGCTGCGCAAGAACAAATTTGATCTCAACGACCTGCTTGACCAGTTCGACCAGATCGAACGCATGGGCAGCCTGAAAGATACGATCAAAATGATTCCCGGTATCGGCGGCAAGATCAAGGATGAGGATATCGACGAAAACGCGTTTGCCGTGAATCGTTCCATCATTCAGTCTATGACTGCGCAGGAACGGGAAAGACCCGACATCATCAATCCGTCGCGCAAGCGCCGTATCGCGGCCGGCTGCGGCCGCAAGGTGGAGGATGTCAACCGCCTGATCGCGCAGTTCAATCAAATGCAGAAAATGATGAAATCGTTCGGCGGCGGCAAGGGCGGCCCGAAAATGAGCAAAAAAATGCGCCGCATTATGCAGCAAAACCCCGAACTGGCCGAAAAGTACATGGGCAGAAAAAATCCGTTCGGCTTTTAATTTTGGCTTCACCCAAATTGTTGGTTGAATAAATATTTTATTGGAGGTAATGTAAAATGGCAGTAAAAATCAGACTTCGCCGCATGGGCGCTAAGAGGGCGCCGTTCTACCGTGTGGTCGTGGCGGATTCCAAATTCCCGCGCGATGGCCGTTTCATTGAAGAAATCGGTACTTACAACACGATGGTAGACCCGGCCGAGATCAAAATTGACGCCGAGAAAGCAAAAAAATGGCTCTCTAACGGTGCACAGCCTACAGACACAGTAAAAGCGATACTGAAAAAAGAAGGCATCCTTTAATTTCGGAGGTGTTTTCTTTGGAAGAACTGAAAAGCTTATTGGTGTCGATCGTGGCAGGCCTTGTGGAACACCCGGATCAGATCTCGATCGAGATCGACGAGCCCGACGCCGAGGGCGTTGTCGCCTATCATCTTCACGTTGCGGAAGAGGATATGGGCCGCGTGATCGGCAAGCAGGGCCGCATCGCCAAGGCGATCCGCGTTGTCATGCGTGCCGCCGCTACGAAAGAGGACGAAAAAATTTCAATCGAAATTGACTGAAAAACGGCTTTTGGCCGTTTTTTTGTTTGCAATGCAAAACCCCCGCTGCTTTTTTGACATCGGGGGCTATCTGCTTTCGGCAGCCGTTAAGTCTGCAGTAAAATGTCGAGCACCGTCATGATGATCGGTATTAAGATCAGCAAAAACAGCATCACACGCAGATGCATCAGGGAATTGTCGATGCGAAACTGTGTTTTCATCTGCCTTTCCAGCAGCTCGTAAACGGCTCTTCTCTGTTCGTTTTCGTCCATAGTTTCCCACGTTTCTTTGTCGATCATAAATGCTCCTCCTGTTCTGTACAGTATGGCAAATGGGGTTTTATGCCTGCATGTCCCCAAGAATATTTTAGCGTATGCGAACCGCTCTGTCAATACGGGCTGATGGGCGTTTAATGTTCCGTGTATTTTTTGTTCCGGTCAAACTGTAAAATAATTGTGAACACTCTTGACTTAAAGTAAGCTTTAGGTTTTATGATTAACTTGTACAGAGGTACAAATATGATTTGTATGGAGTGATCAAAGTGAAAGAAATTCAGGATCTTTTCCCGCGCGGCGGTGAAAACACAGCGTTTGCGCAGTATTTTGTAGGTAAAAGCTACCTTAACATGCTGACCACCGGCGGCGTGCCCATCGGCAATGTTACGTTTGAACCGGGCTGCCGCAACAACTGGCACATCCACCACGCTACCGAGGGCGGCGGCCAGATCCTCTTGTGCACGGCCGGCGATGGCTGGTACCAGGCATGGGGCGAGCCGGCACGCAAACTGAAAGCCGGCGACGTGGTCGTCATCCCGCCGGAGGTCAAGCACTGGCACGGCGCAGCGGCCGACAGCTGGTTTTCGCACCTGGCCGTTGAGGTGCCCGGTAAGGGTACGTCAAACGAGTGGCTGGAGCCGGTAGATGATGCGGCTTACGCGGCGCTTGAAAAGTGATTGGAGGCTTTTTTATGTCTGAGACTAAAGGTGCATTTGGTAAAGCATTCGGCCTGGCTGAAAGCGACCCGGAATTTTCTGCGTTTTTTGAAAATTTTCTGACTGAGGATGTTGCGGCGTTTGGTGACATTGACCCGGCCACCGAACGCATGGCTGTTTTGTCGGTGCTGGCCGGTGCCCAGGGAAAAGAGGCGTTCGAGGTTCTTTTACAGGACAGCGCAGACTGCGGCGTCACGCCTGAAATGCTGCGCGAGATCGTTTACCAGTCGGTCGCTTACCTTGGCTTTGGCCGGGCTTATCCGTTTATTTTGGCGGTCAGCCGCTATTTGAAGGATAAGGGGCTTTTGCCGCTGGAAAAAGCCTCTACCACCACGCCCGAGACCCGTTTGCAGGCCGGTTCGCAAAAACAGGTCGATTTGTTCGGCGACGGCATGCGTGATTTCTGGAAGTCCGGCCCGCAGGAAAGCGTGCACATCAACCGCTGGCTTGCCCAGAACTGCTTTGGCGATTATTATACCCGCAAAGGGCTTGACGATCGCCAGCGCGAGCTGATCACGTTTTGTTTTCTTGCTGCACAGGGCGGCTGTGAACCGCAGCTGACCTCCCATGCCGGCGCCAATATGCGTATCGGCAACGACAAAATTTTTCTGATCGCCGTGTTGTCACGCTGCTTGCCTTATATCGGCTATCCGCGCAGCTTGAATGCGCTGCGCTGTATCAACGATGCGGCGAATGCCGGCTGATTTGGCCTTAATTCGGATAATAAATCAAAAAGGCGGCGCATCTGTCATATGACAGACGCGCCGCCTTTTTATGTGCCGTTATTTTTTTATTCTTCCGGTACGATGCCGGCTTTTTCTTCCGCTTCACGCTTGGCACTGATGCAGTCATGCACCTTGTCGGCCAGTTTGCCGTAGATTTTGAATTTTTTGGAAAATACGATCAGAGAAAGCAGCAGGAAAATCGGCGGTACGCCAAAACAGATAAAGCCGATGGTGCTTTTTGTGACCTCGTTCACCTGCTTGGTGACCGTGCTGATCTGTTCGTTGTAATTGACAAGGCCAAGACCGCCGAACAGCACGATCGTCTGGATCGTGTAGGCAATTTTCTGCAGCAGACCTTTCATGGAGAACGTTGTGCTTTCGTTGCGCACGCCGTTTTTATATTCGCCGTAGTCCACAATATCGGCCAGGAAGATCGTCTGTGAAACGAACATGGCGCTGATACCGATGGAAGAGATGATGTAGGCAATGTCCAGCAAAAGCGTTTGTTTCATGACCGGGCCGAAAATGTACATCAGCACATACCCGACAATGGCCGTGATCAGTGTGATCTGGTATATGGTGCGTTTGGTGAATTTTTTGGAAAGTATGGGGATCACCAAAAGGCCGAGCGCGCTGCCCACTGCGCCGATGGTGGAAAACAGCGACTGCGCCGTCGGCTCTTCCAACACGTCGGTAAAGTAGTAAACCGCGGTGCTGGAGGTCAGGTACCAGCCGGCATTCGAGATGGTGGCGAACACCATGAAGGAAACAAGCTGGTCGTTGTTCTTGATGACGTCAATGATCTTTTTAAAGCTGAATTTTTCTCTTTTGCCGTAAACCACATGGCGTTCTTTGGTGGAAAGGGAGCAGATAACAGCAAACATGATCAGTGCAATGGCGCAGATGATCGCCCAGCGGCTGAACCCGCTGCTGCTGTAGCCCTTGTCGGTCGTGGTGCCGCTGCTGAGCATCGGCAGAATAATGGGGGTAAGAATGGTGATAAGGCCCTGGCCAATGCCGGAAAATGTGCGCGCAACGGTGGAAATCATGTTGCGGTCGTTCGGGTCGGTCGTAAAGGAGGGGATCATGCTCCAAAACGGAATGTCCGCCATGGTATTCGTCATGTCCCACAAAACGTACATCACGGTAACGTAAATATAAAGGTTTGTGCCGGTCAGGCCAAAACTGGTGAACAGCAGCGCCAGCACAACGGCGTTGGAAACGGCGCCGATGATGATCCACGGTCTGTATTTGCCCATTTTCATGTGCGTGTTGTCCACGATGGCACCCATGATCGGGTCGTTCACGCCGTCCCAGATCCTGGCAAGCGGCGTCAGCAAAAGCAAAAAGCCTTCTTTGAGCCCCAGCACCGAAGTCAGGTAGTAGGACAGGTAGGAATAAAACAGCCCGTAACTTAGATCCAGGCCGATCGCGCCGACGCCGAAACCGATTTTTTCGCGCCAGGTGGTTTTGTAATCTGCCATCTTTTCAAACCCTCCGATAAACAAGTTATGCGCGTTTATTATAGCATAACGCTTCTGCTAAAACAACAGCGATTTACAAAAACAAACACTTTTTCGTACTTTTGTTCGATTGCAAAGGCCGGAAAAAGCAAAAATTTACAACTAGAATATTAGTTTTTCGTGCGAAAGCCTTGACTTTTCGAAAGAGCTTGCCTTATAATGAAAAACGAAGTGGGGAAAAAAACCATAAAAAACCATGAAATCATATAAAAACCCATAACACTGATTTTGAAAGAGCCTGCTTTGCGGGCAATTTGTCATCTTTATCCGAAGGGAGGGGCCGCTGTGTTTTACGGCAAATATCCGTACGCGCTTGACAGCAAGGGGCGCATTTCCGTGCCGGCCAAATGGCGCAAGCAGACAAGCGACGATGAGTTCATCGGCTTTGTTACGCCGCGCGGCCTCACCAACTCTGACCGTGTTTGTCTGCATGTATATGTGGAATCTGATTTTGATGCGTTTATGGAGAAAATGGAATCTTCGCGCTACAGCGTGGTACAGGCGGCTGAAACACAGATTTTGGACCGCACCGTTTACCTGAAGCTGGATGCGCAGGGGCGCATCACGCTGCCGCCCGAGATCCGCAAGGCCATCCATTTGGAAAATGAAAACACGGCCATTATGTTCGGTGCCAAAAAACATTTTGAGATCTGGAACGAACAGGACAAGGCTTTCGACAGCGAAGCGGCAGAAAAACGCGTCAGCGTGGTCGACGTGCTGGACGGCAAGGCCGACACGCAGGCCGGCGGCACGGCCGCCGAGGGGTAAAGAAAATGGAATTTAATCACAAAAGCGTTTTGTTCGCCGAGTCGATCGATGCGCTTGGTCTGAAAGACGGCGCAGTGGCGGCTGACGGCACGGCCGGCGGCGGGGGACATTCCCGTGCGATCGCCGAAAGGATCGGCAGCGGCCGGCTGTATGCGATCGACCGCGACCCGGATGCCGTGCGGGTGCTGCGTGAACGCCTGGGCGATCTGCCAAATGTGACCGTCGTGCATGACCGTTTTTCCAATATTGCTGAAATTTTGAAAGCACATGGCGAACCGAAGCTGGACGCATTTCTGCTGGATCTCGGCGTCAGCTCGTTTCAGCTTGATAACGCCGAGCGCGGTTTCAGCTTCCATGCAGATGCGCCGCTCGATATGCGCATGAGCAAAACCGGCCTCAGCGCCTACGACGTGGTCAATACCTATCCGCAGGACAGGCTGGCCGACATCCTTTTCCGTTACGGCGAAGAAAAATATGCCAAAAGCATTGCGCGCGGCATTGTGCAGGCGCGCAGTGAAAAACCGATCCAAACTACGTTTGAACTGGTCGATGTGGTGCGCAGCCATATGCCGGCGCGTGCCCTGCGCGGCGCACACCCGGCGCGCCGAACGTTTCAGGCCATCCGCATCGAGGTCAACGGTGAGCTGCAGGAGCTGTCGGATGCACTCGACAGTGCGTTCGACTGCCTTTCTTCCGGCGGGCGCATTGCGGTGATCACGTTTCACTCTTTGGAGGACCGGATCGTCAAAGAAAAATTCGCCGGGTGGACACAGGGCTGCACATGCCCCAAGGAGTTTCCGGTCTGTGTGTGCGGCAATAAACCAAAGGGCAAACTTGTTTTTAAATCCAAAACACCGTCTGCGCATGAGCTTGCCGAAAATCCGCGGGCAAGGTCATCCAGATTGCGCGCATTTGAAAAGTTTTAGAAGTGTAAAGGACTGATTTTTATGACGACCAGCGGTGATTTCAGGAGATATGCACAAAACAGCGCGGCGTATGACCTCAGCTTTTTTGAGGCGCAGCGTCCGCGTCCTGCCGAGCAGGAAGAAAGAAGAAAACGTTCGATCCGGGTCGTAGAACCAAAACCGCTGACCGGGGCGCAGCTGCGCGCCGAACAGAAAGCGTGCACGTCGTTCAATATCCGGGCGATGTGCGTAGTGGCCGTTTGCTTTGCATTTTTGGCGGCTTCTGTTGCCATGTTTGCTTATACCAACCAGCTTACGCATGAAGTTTCTTCGATCGAGGATGACATCAGTTATGCGCAGGCGGAAAATACACAGCTGACCAGCACGCTGGATTCCATGGTCTCGCTCAGTGAGATCGACGATTATGCTGTGAATGTGCTCGGCATGACCAAGGTGCAGGCGAGCCAGGTGCGCTACATCGACGGTGCATCGTTTAAGCAGGCGCGCGACCAGCAGATCGAGGCGCCGCGCCCGTCTGACATTCTGAAAAACAAACAGGTAATATCCTAAAATAGCACTTCGTATGATTAAGAGAGCCCGGCGTTTCGTCTCGGCTCTCTCAAATCATATTATCGGAGAATGTCGATTTGGCATTCATTTTGATCTTTTTGGCAAGGAGATGGCAAAATGCGCGTCGGACTGCCCACCAAAAGTCTGAAACGTATGATGACGTTTGTGGTGCTGCTCATTTTTATCGGGTGCGGCACAGATTTGGCGCGCCTTTTTTATATTCAGGTGATCCGCGGCGATGAATACGCCGAAAAAGCGCAGGCTCAGCAGCTTAGCGACATGGAAGTTGCGGCCATGCGCGGCACGATCTATGACAGCGACATGAATATTTTGGCGCAGTCGGCCACGGCGTGGCGTATTTATATCGATCCGAAAGCTATTACCGGCGACGATATGCGCATCGTTTTGGTCGATGGGCTTGCCAAGCTTTTTGAATACGACGAAGAAGAAAAGGCAGACCTTGCCGAAAAAGCACAGGCCGACAACCGCTATCAGGTTATTGAAAACAAGGTGGACAACACGCTGAAAGAAAAAATCAGTGCCTTCTCCTCGGAAAATGACCTGAATAGCGTGATCGGATATGAAGAAACTACAAAAAGATACTATCCTTATAACTCTTTGGCGTCGTCGGTCATCGGCTTTACCAATTACGACGGCGACGGCGTCTATGGGCTGGAGGCTTATTATAATGACAAGCTTTCCGGCAAAAACGGCCGTGTGATCACGGCTAAGGACGCGGTTTCCAATGAGCTGCCAAGCGATTACGCAACGTCGGTCGAGGCGGTCGACGGCAACAGCCTTGTGCTGACGATCAACCAAAACATTCAGTACACGCTGGAAAAGGGTCTTTCCAGAACGCTGGAGGAATACCAGTGTAAAGGCGCTTACGGCGTGGTGATGGATGTGGAGACCGGCGCGGTTTTGGCCATGAGCTCACTGCCGGATTTTGACATCAACAATCCGTACGACATCACATACAGCAAAACCCAAAAAGAACTGGATGCGATCAAAGACGATGAAAAGCGGGCGGAGGCCCGAAAAGAGGCACAGGCCAACCAGTGGGACAATTTTACCGTTTCCAGCGTGTACGAGCCGGGTTCCGTGTTCAAGGTGTTCATGAGCTGCGCTGCGCTTGAGGAAAACGTGGTCACACTGGACACGACCTATAACTGCACGGGTCAGATCACGGTGGAAGACCGCATTATGCACTGCCATTACCACCCGGGCCACGGCCTGCAGAATCTGACGCAGGGGCTTGAAAATTCGTGCAACCCGTTTTTTATCACGATCGGCCAGCGTCTTGGCGGCCATAATTATTATAAGTATTTTGAGGGCTTTGGGTTTACCGAAAAAACCGGCATCGACCTGCCGAGTGAAAACCGTTCGCTTTTTGTTAGCGAGTCCGATCTTTCTTCCAAGGTCACGCTGTCGTCTGCCTCATTCGGCCAGACGAACAGCCTGACGCCGATCCAGGTCTGCACGGCGCTTGCGGCGGTGGCAAACGGCGGCCGGCTGATGCAGCCTTACCTTGTCTCTTCTGTTTTGGATGCCAACGGCAACACGATCGAAAAGACGCAGCCGAACGAGGTGCGCCAGGTCATCAGTGAAGAAACGGCTGAAAAAGTGCTGAAAATGATGAAGTCGGTCGTGGACAACGGCACCGGTAAAAACGCATATGTTGCCGGTTACGGCGTTGGCGGCAAAACGGGTACCTCGACCAAACTGAGCGAGTCGAGCGATACGGATACGAAATATATCGTATCTTTCGGTGCGGTCGCGCCGACGGATGACCCGAAGGTCGCGGCGCTGATTTTGATCGACGAGCCGAATCAGGATCTCGGCGGCGGCACGCTTTGCGCACCGATCGCAGCTGAAGTGATCGAAACGGCTATGAAAGAGTACGGCATCGAGCCGAAGTATACCAGCGAAGAACTGGAAAAACTGTCTGTCAGCACGCCGGGCGTAACGGGTAAAACCGTTAAAACGGCTACAAGCCAGCTGACGGCAGCCGGTTTTGAATACAAGGTCATCGGCGACGGCAGCGAAGTCGTTAAACAGTCGCCGGCCGCATCCACCAAGATCCCAAGCGGCGGCACGGTGATCCTTTACACCGAAAGCCAGAGCAGCCAAACGGTAGAGGTGCCGGATTTCACCGGCCTGACGGTCAGCGAGGTCAACGCGCTTGCAGCCAGCAAAAACCTGAATGTGGAATTCAGCGGCAGCGGTCTGGAAAGCGCAAACTCTTCTGCTTACCGGCAGAGCGAGGAAAGCGGTACGGTTGTGGAGATCGGCTCTGTGATCACCGTCACGTTTAAAAATAACGATTCGGTACTTGACTGACCGAGGAAAAGAAGCGGAGGAAACGGTCATGAAACTGAAAGATATATTGAAAGGCATCGATGTTTTAAACACATTCGATCCGCAGCTGGAAATTGCCGATGTAACGGAGGATTCCCGCTGTGTAAAGCCCGGCACGCTTTTTGTGTGTATCAAGGGCGCGTCGTTCGACGGGCACACGCTGGCCGGCAAAATGCTGGAATCCGGGGCGCCGGCCGTTGTCTGCGCCAGGGATATGGGGCTTGTCAACCAGGTGATCGTGGCGGATACGCGTGCAGCGTATGCCAAGATTTGTGCCAACTACTTCGGCAACCCCGCTGATAAGCTGAAACTGATCGGTGTGACCGGAACCAATGGTAAAACAACGACCACATTCCTGATCAAGCAGATCCTTGAAAACACCGGCCATAAAGTTGGTCTGATCGGCACGGTGCAGAACATGATCGGCGACGAGGTCTATCCGGCAAAGTACACCACGCCGGACGCCTATTCTTTGCAGAAACTGTTTGCTCAAATGGCTGAGGCCGCCTGCGACTACTGCGTAATGGAAGTTTCGTCCCAGGCGCTGGCGCAGGGGCGTGTCAGCGGCGTGCATTTTGCAGTTGGTGCGTTTACGAACCTGACGCAGGATCATTTGGATTACCACAAAACGTGGGAAAATTATTTCGAGGCCAAGCGCCTGCTGTTCAAGCAGTGCGATGTGGCCGTTACCAATGCAGACGACCAAAACGGCCTGAAAATCGTAGAGGACTTGCCGTGCCGCGTGTACCGCTATGCTGTGAAGACGAACGATGCGGAGTATGTGGCCAAAAACGTGCAGTTTAAGAATAACGGCGTGGACTATGAGCTGGTCACGCTGAACTCGATCGGCCGCGTGCACTGCCCGATCCCGGGGCGTTTTTCCGTTTACAATTCACTTTGCGCCGTTTCGGTGGCGTTGACACTCGGTGTGGATTTCCGCAGCGTCCTGGGTGTCATCGCCAAATCCTCCGGTGTAAAGGGCAGGATCGAAGTTGTACCGACCGGCCGCGATTTTACCATTATAATCGACTATGCGCATTCGCCGGATGGCCTGGAGAATATCATTACCTCTTTAAAAGAAATTGCACATGGCCGCGTGGTGACGGTATTCGGCTGCGGCGGCGATCGCGACAAGACGAAACGTCCCAAGATGGGGCAGATCGCGGCAGAACTTTCCGACTTCTGCATCGTTACCTCCGACAATCCGCGCAGTGAGTCACCCTCCGCCATTATTGAGGATATACTTGTCGGCATGCAAAACGTTTCCACGCCGTATGTGGTGGTGGAAAACCGCAAGGACGCCATCCGTTATGCGATCGAGCATGCCCAAAAAGACGATATTATTCTTTTAGCCGGAAAAGGGCATGAAACGTATCAGATCCTGCCGACCGGCACGATCCATTTTGATGAAAGGGAAGTCGTTGCAGAGATTTTAAAGGAAGTTGAATGATGGAACAGATCAGCCTGCTTGAAGCAGCCAAAGCACTTGGCGCCACCGCCGATACGGACGCGGTGTTTGACCGTGTTGCAATCGACAACAGAAAAGTACAGCCCGGCGCGCTTTTTGTGTGCATCCGCGGCGAACGGTTTGACGGCCATGATTTTGCGCCGCTGGCCGCGCTGGCCGGTGCGGCCGCCATTATGGCCGAACACCCGGTAGATGCGGGCTGTCCGCAGCTTTTGGTGAAAAACACGCGGCGCGCACTGCTTGACCTTGCCGGGTATTACCGCAGCCGGTTTGACATTCCGGTCGTCGGCCTGACCGGCAG
Organism: uncultured Oscillospiraceae bacterium; assembly: GCA_900546735.1. GTDB lineage: Bacteria > Bacillota > Clostridia > Oscillospirales > Acutalibacteraceae > Scybalenecus > Scybalenecus merdavium. The sequence goes on along the minus strand of URDW01000006.1, from coordinate 8,238 downwards.
TGTCGGCAAAACGACCACCAAGGACTTTACGGCGCTTGTTTTGGGCGCAAAATATAACTGCCTGAAAACGCAGGGCAATCTGAATAATGATATTGGCGTACCGCAAACGCTTTTCGGCCTGGACAGCACGACCGGCGCTGCGGTTGTGGAAATGGGCATGAACCATTTTGGTGAGATCCACGACCTGGTCACGCGCGTACGGCCGACACTGGGCATGATTACGAATGTTGGCGTTTCGCACATTGAAAACCTGGGTTCGCGCGAGGGTATCCTGCGCGCCAAACTGGAACTGGTAGACGGTCTTGCGCCGGGCGCGCCGCTGATTTTAAACGGCGACAACGATCTTCTGCAAACGGTGCATTTGGACGATCACCCGGTCATCTTTGTGGGCATTGAAAATAAGGACTGTGCCTATGTGGCCGAAAATATAGAAGAAACGGAACTCTACACAACGTTCGACATAAAATTTGCCGGCGCTTCCTGTAAAATAAAGCTTCCGACTGTCGGCATACATAACGTTTACGACGCACTTTTGGCGTTTGCCGCCGGCGTGGAACTGGGGGTTGCGCCGCAGGCTGCGGCAGAGGCGCTGGAGGCATATGAACCTTCCGGCATGCGCCAGAAAATCGTGCACCGCGGCGGTATTACGGTGGTAGAAGACTGTTACAACGCATCGCCGGATTCCATGCACGCGGCGCTGAAAACACTGATGTCTCTGCCTGCCAAACGGCATATTGCCGTGCTGGGCGACATGCTGGAGCTGGGCAGTTATGCCGAACAGGCACATTACGAGGTCGGCCGTGCGGCGGCAGCATCCGGCATCACAATGCTTTACTGCTACGGCACGGACTGCGCGCACCTGGTACAGGGCGCAAAAGACGCCGGCCTGGCCGATGCGTATTTGTTCGACAATAAAGCAGCCCTTTGCAATGCGCTGTACGGCGTTTGCACGGCACAGGATGCGGTTTTGTTTAAAGGCTCCAGAGGTATGAAATTAGAGGAAGTGATCCACTTCTTATACGAAAGGTGGGCAAACCAATGAACGGTACAATTATTGCGTTGATCGCAGCAGTCATTGCCTTCGGCGTGACCGGCGGCCTCGGTTTTGTAATTATTCCGTGGCTGAGAAAGCTGAAATTTGGGCAGACTATTCTTGAGATCGGTCCTTCGTGGCACAAGAAAAAGCAGGGCACGCCGAATATGGGCGGTTTTATGTTCGCCATCGGCATGATCGTCTCCTGCGCGGTGTCGTTTCTGATTTTTCATTTCAGCGGCGGCACGTTTGAAAGTGCGTCCAGCCGCTTTAATGAGGGCTCTGATCTCGTGGCGCTCGCTGCCTGCCTGCTGCTTGCGCTTGGCTGCGGCATCATCGGCTTTATCGACGACTACACCAAAATCAAGCTCAAACGCAATGAGGGGCTGACGGCGCGCCAGAAAACCATTGGCCAGCTGGTCGTGGCGCTTGCCTTTTTGGCAACGCTTTGGCTTTCTGACAACACATGGTGGTACATTCCGTTTGTCGGCCGTGTGGATCTGAGCAGCGGCTTTGGCGCGGTCTGCTTCTGGCTTGTGGGTCTTTTCATCGTTTACGGCGGTGTGAATTCCGTCAATCTGACAGACGGTATTGACGGTCTGTGTTCTTCCGTTACCGTAACGGTCTCCGTCGCTTTTATCGCCATGGGCGCCATTGCGCAATTCAGTGGTTTGATTATTATTTCTGCGGCGCTGTTTGGTGCAATGATCGGCTTTTTGTGCTGGAACTGGAACCCCGCCAAGGTGTTTATGGGCGACACAGGTTCGCTGTTCCTCGGCGGTCTGGTCGTGGCGCTTGGCTTTGCCGTGCGCTGTCCTCTGCTGCTGTTGCCGATCGGCATCGTTTATGTATCTGAGACGATGAGCGACATCATTCAGATCGGTTATTTTAAATTGACACACGGCAAGCGCGTCTTTAAAATGGCGCCGATCCACCACCATTTTGAAATGTGCGGCTGGAAAGAAAAAAAGATCTGTGTGGTCTTTTCTCTGGTCAATGCGGCCGGCTGTGTGATCGGTGTTCTGCTTTACTATTTCGGCGACTGCTTTGTGCGCGTGTAATAGTGCGTTTTATGAATTGATTTTTACAAAGGAGTGTTGTGCTTGGAAAAAATAGCCGGACGTTCTTTTTCGCCTAAAAAGTTCAAAGCGTTTCAAAAATCTGATTTTGTCACGACCGGCAGCATCGACATTCCTTTTTTTGTTTTGGTCATGACACTGCTTGCCATAGGCCTGGTCATGCTGCTTTCTGCCAGTTATCCGGATGCGTATTATAATGAGGGGCAGGACAGTTTCTATTTCTTCCGCAACCAGTGCATTTTTGCGGCGGTCGGCGTTGCGGCCATGCTGATTTTTTCACGGCTGAATTACAAATGGCTGCAGGTGTTTGCCGTTCCGATCGCGCTTGTCTCTCTGCTGCTTTTGGTCATTGTGCTGTTTTACCACACAGATTTTCAGGATTTTAAGCGCTGGATCCCGATCGGCCCGTTTACGCTGCAGCCGTCTGACATTGCCAAGTTCGCACTTGTCGTGATCATGTCGGCCTATATCTCTAAATACTGTCTGAAAATGAAAAAAGTCGTGTACGGCATTGTGATCCCGCTGGCGATGATCGCTGTGTTTTGTGTGCTGATCGCGCTGGAAAACCACATGTCCTGCACGATCCTGATGTTCTGCATCGGCGCAGCGCTGATGTGGGTGGGCGGCACGCCGGCTTGGCTTTTTATCGTTGGCCTCGGCGCGGTCGCAGCCGCCGTCGTTGTCTGCGTAACGAATCCGCAGATCTTGCCCGATTATGTGCAGCCGCGTATTCTTGCCTGGGTCGACAAAACGTATGAACCTACGGACGGCCGCTGGCAGATCAACAACTCGCTGTACGCCATTGGCTCGGGCGGTTTCTTCGGTGAGGGTCTCGGCAATTCCAAGCAAAAGTACCTTTATGTCAGCGAACCGCAAAATGACTTTATTTTCTCCATCGTCTGCGAAGAACTGGGGTTTATCGGCGCTGCCGTCATCATTGTGCTGTTTGCACTGCTGATCTGGCGCGGCATGATCATTGCCGTCAACTGCGAAGACCGCTTCGGCGCCCTTCTGGTGATCGGCATTGTGGCGCAGGTCGGCATTCAGGTCGTCTTTAATATTCTCGTTGTTACGGACACGATCCCGAACACCGGTATTGCGCTGCCGTTTTTCAGCTACGGTGGCACAGCTATGATGATGCTGCTCGGCGAGATGGGCGTCGTCCTTTCGGTATCACGACGAACAAAAGTTAAAAAGCTGAACTGAGGTATTTGTTATGAAACTTGTGTTTGCCGCCGGCGGTACGGCCGGCCACATCAACCCGGCCCTTGCCGTTGCATCGGCGATCCGCGAACGTTACCCGGAAACGTCCATTCTCTTTATCGGCACGGCCGACCATATGGAAAGCAGCCTGGTCCCGGCCGCTGGTTTTGCTTTTAAAACGATCCGCATCTCCGGCTTTCGCCGCAGTTTTTCACCCGGTGCGATCGTACATAATGTAAAAACGGTGTTTTATATGCTGACGGCGTCACTGCAAAGCCGCAGTATTCTGCGCGATTTTGCGCCGGATGCCGTTATCGGCTTTGGCGGTTATGTCAGCGGCCCGGTGCTGGAGACGGCGGCAAAAATGCATATTCCGACCTGCATCCACGAACAAAACGCCTATCCCGGCATTACCAACAAGTCGCTTGCCAAGCTCGTTGACCGCGTAATGCTTACGAATGAGGATGCGGCGCAGCGCATGACCTGCCGCAACAAGCCGGTGGTGACCGGATTGCCCGTGCGCGGCGAGATCTTGCGCGCCGACCGACGTGCAGCGCGCATCAAGCTTGGCATACCGGAGGGAAAGCTCCTTGTGCTTTCGACCGGCGGCTCGCTCGGCGCAAAGCCGATCAATGACGCTATGCTCGATGTGCTGATCCGCCATGCCAAAGACAAATCGTGTTACCACATCCATTCGGCGGGCAAGAACAACCCGGAAATGTTTGATGCGCTGGAAAAGCACGGCTTTAAAAACTGCGACAATGTGGTCGTGCGTCAGTATATTGACAATATGGACGAATGTCTTGCTGCGGCCGATCTGGTCATTGGCCGTGCCGGTGCCAGCACTATTTCTGAACTGCTGGCTATGGGTAAACCGTCGGTGCTGATCCCGTCGCCCTATGTGGCGGAAAACCACCAGTACCACAACGCTATGTCGCTTGTCAAGCGCGGCGCAGCCATTGTCATTGAGGAAAAAGAACTGACTTCTGATAAGCTGCTGGAAACGATCGATACGCTCGTTGCGCATCCGTCTAAACTGCAGCAGATGGGGCAGGCGGCGGCTGCCATGGCGAAAACAGACGCCTGTGAAGAGATCTGCCGTGTGATCCTTTCCCTCGCACAAAAAGAAAAATAAGCGGCTTAACCATTTTACCCTTTTTGTCATAGAATAAAGCGATGACAAAGGGGTGTGAAAATGGAAAAGTTTATCGTAGAAGGCGGCCGTACGCTGCAGGGTACGGCCTGCGTACACGGCGCCAAAAACGCCGTGCTGCCCATTTTGGCTGCCACGATCCTGGCCGGCGGAAAGAGCGTGTTACATAACTGCCCGGCGCTGAGCGATGTGGATGTTGCCTGCAGGATCCTTGCATATCTTGGGGCAAAGATCAGTCGCGAGGGCTCCACGCTGATCGTAGATACCCAGACGATCGATAAATTCGATATTCCCGAGGAAATGATGCACGAGATGCGTTCGTCCATCATTTTTCTTGCGCCGCTTGCCGCGCGGATGCACCGCGCTGTTTTGTGTGCGCCGGGCGGCTGCGAAATTGGCCTGCGGCCCATTGATCTGCATCTGTATGGGCTGAATCTGCTCGGCATGCAGGCTGCCAGCGAAGGCTCGTGTATCCGCTGCAGCGTGCAGGCGCTGCACGGTGAGAAAATCATTTTGCCGTTTCCGAGTGTCGGTGCAACGGAAAATATTATGATCGCCGCCACGGTGGCACGCGGCCGAACGCTGCTTGTCAATGCGGCGCGCGAACCGGAAATTGAAGACTTGGCTGCGTTTTTGAACCGCTGCGGTGCAAAAATACGCGGCGCAGGCAGCGGCACGATCGAAATCACTGGCGTTTCCCGCCTGCACGGTGCGGAGCACGCGGTGATCCCGGACCGAATCCTGGCCTGCACGCTGATGTGCTGCGCCGCGGCAACGTGTTCTCAGATCACGCTGCAAAATGTTTGCGCGGCACACCTGAATCCAGTCTTTCCGGTGTTTTACAACAGCGGTTGCCGGCTGCGTACTGCGCAAGACACGTTGACGATCACGCCGCCGAAGTACTTGAAAAAGCTCGGTCAGGTCAAAACGATGCCGTACCCGGGCTTTCCAACAGACTGCCAGGCGCCGGTGATGGCGCTTGCCTGTGTGGCGCACGGCACAAGTGTTTTTGTGGAAAACATTTTTGAAAACCGCTACCGGCATGTGCCGGAACTGAAAAAGCTGGGTGCGAAAATCGATGTTAGCGACAAGGTTGCCGTTGTGGAGGGCGTACCAAAATTGTCCAGCACAAGGGTCAGGGCAACCGATCTGCGCGGCGGCGCGGCGCTTGTTGTGGCAGCGCTGGCGGCGCAGGGCGTAACAGAAATTACAGACATCGGTCATATTGACCGTGGATATGAAAATATGGAGACGATGCTCCGTGCACTTGGAGCACAGATTGTGAGAGATGGCAAAAAATCAGAAGAAGGGCGGCAACCGTTCGTTTCAGGATGATTATTATATCGAGCCGCCGCAGGTATATGATTATGACCGGCAAAGGCAGAGCGCACCGCCGGCCGGCCGCAGCCGCGCCGGGTGGAAACGCCGGCAAAGAGCCGCGCAAAAGCAGCCGCGGCGGTACTCTGTGCCGCCGCAGGAAGAGGATCATTCCCGTCAGGCCAGGCGCGATCTGCAGCGCAGAAAGCGCAGGCGGCGCGCAGCGCGTGTGCTGACTTTTTTTGCGATTGCTGTTTTGCTGGCTGTTTTGGTTTTTATAACGCTTGTTTTTGTATTCTCTGTGCAAGAGGTACGTGTCAGCGGCAATACGATGTATACGGCAGAGCAGGTCAGCGCGGCAAGCGGTGTGGAGACTGGTGATAAACTGCTTTTGCTGCACACCGGTGAGATCGGTGAAACGTTGGAAAAAAACCTGCCTTATATCCGCCATGCACAGGTAAAACGAGTATTGCCGAACACGGTAGAGATCACGGTAGAGGAATCACAGCCCGGGTTTGCCGTGGACCGCGGCGACGGTACATATACGCTTTTGGATGATGACTTTAAGGTGCTTGAACAGCAGGCAAAGGCCATCCCGGACGGCGTATATCTGATCAGCGGCGCCGCGCTCAGCCAAGACACACCGGGCGCTGTCGTTTCGTTTGACGGGGAGCTGATCGACCGCAGTGTGGCGATCCTTGCCAGTGCGGTTTTGAAAAACGCTTTAGACGAAGTGACCGAGATCGTTGTGCAGGACGCCAACAATTTTGTTCTGGTATATGACGGACGGATCCAGATGCTTTTCGGCGAAGTGGATGCCGATACGATCGATTATAAGATCAACCAGGCGCTTGCGTGCATTGATGAGATCAGCCAGAGCAATGCGGCTGCACGCGGCGTGCTGAACCTTAAAAATGATAAAAACATATATTTTACAGAATCGTAACGGTAAATTACAAGGGAGTAAAGGTGTTTTCCTTTACTCCTTTTTTTACATTTTAATAGATTGTGCAAAATGCACAAATTGGAAGGCTCGTATCTTTAAAACATTATCAGTAATATGGAGGATATTTCTAAAAAACAGTTGCAAAAAGGTTACATAACTGTTACAATAACAAGTGCAGTGGTCGAAAAGATTACAATTTATGACCAGCCAGAAAAACAAAAGGAGAATGACCCATGGGAAGATATGAAATCGATACAGACGATACAAAAGTAGTACAGATCAAAGTTGTCGGTGTTGGCGGCGGCGGCGGAAACGCTGTGAACCGCATGGTCAACAGCGGCATTAAAGATGTGGAATTCGTTGCCATCAACTCGGATAAGCCCGCCCTGATGAAATCTTCTGCTACGCACAAGATTTTGATCGGCGAAAAGGCCACGAAAGGCCGCGGCGCCGGTGCAAAGCCTGAGGTCGGCACACGCGCTGCCGAAGAGAGCCGCGAGGCGATCACCGACGCGCTGACCGGTTGCGAAATGGTGTTTATTACCGCCGGCATGGGTGGCGGCACGGGCACCGGTGCAGCACCGGTCGTTGCCAAAATCGCGAAGGATCTCGGCATCCTGACGGTTGGTGTTGTTACAACACCGTTTGCCTTTGAGGGCCCGCACAGAATGAAGCAGGCACAGGCCGGCATTGAAGAACTGGCCGAGTATGCCGACGCGCTGATGGTTATCCCGAACGAGAACCTGAAGTATGTGACCGACGACAAAATTACGTTCCTTAACGCTTTTGACATTGCAAACGATGTGCTTCGTCAGGGCGTGCAGAGCATTTCTGACCTTGTCAATGCGACCGGTCTTGTCAACAGCGACTTCGCCGATGTGACCGAGATCATGAAAGACGCCGGCTATGCGCACATGGGCGTTGGCCGTGCCAGCGGCAAGGACAAAGCGGAAGAGGCGGCCAAGCAGGCGATCTCCAGCCCGCTGCTCAATACATCTATCGACGGTGCACGCGGCGTGCTGCTGAACATCACGGCTTCCACCGATGTTGGCCTGGAAGAGATCGACACGGCTTCCTCCATCGTGACCAACGCCGTGCATCCTGACTGCGAGATCATTTGGGGTGCAAACTTCGATGAGGACCTGGAGGATGAGATGATCATCACCGTAATCGCTACACGTTTCGGTGATGAAAACGGCAAACCCACCCAGGCACACAGCGCAAAGGACGAAAAAGCAGCCGCTGCCGAAGCAGAAGTTGCTCCGCCCACGGACAATGCTTCTTCGCTGTCCTCCAGCGATGACGACGCATTTACCGATATCGTGTCTTTCTTCAAAAAATAAAACAGCAAACGAAAAACAGCCCGGTACAAGCCGGGCTGTTCAGCGTGTCAAAAAAGGTGTAACGGCAACAAATTATACAGCCTGACACGCTGATAGACTGTCAAAAAGACGAGTTGGATTTTGTATTTTGCGAGCGGGAGCCGTACAGCGGTACTGCCCCCGAG
>URDW01000005.1 GCA_900546735.1 uncultured Oscillospiraceae bacterium | reverse complement strand
GTTATCTGGCACGTTATGCCAAGCTGGTCACTTCCGGTGCGACCGGCGCCGTGCTTGAATAAAGAAAAGCGGCTCAAAATGTATCTTGCATTTTGAGCCGCTTTGTTGTTTTGGGTGAGGAAAAGTATTATTCGATTTTGGTAAAAAAGTGATTTAGAGAAGATAGAGGAAATATAAAATGAATTTATTAAAGATATACCGGGAGGAAGATTTATTTCCGAGAGAATTTACCGCTTACGCAGAGCGTGAGTACGGTCTGCTTTTTTACAATGAAAATAACAAAGATTCATATGACAGCAATCATGCAATTATTTTCAAAGACAGGATAAGCGATGTCGCAAAAACGCTCGAAGATATTACCGAGTTTTATCGGGATAAGGGCATCAAGCCTACGATCTATCAGTCAATTACCGACGACGGATATTTTGAGAGCATTCGAGAGAAATTAGCCGAATATGGCTACGATGTTTACGGCGAGGAAAACCGTTACATGGTTTTACTTGACGAATGTAAAATTATGCCGAATCCTCTTATAGAGGTTCTGAAAATAGAAAAATGGGAAGATACCTTCAGAACGAATATATTTGAGGCGGCAGGCGAGCCATGGGAAACCGATGTGGTAAAGATGGCGCTTGAGAAAAGCAATACGCTTTTCTTCGTTGCTTATATAGATGGGTGCCCTGTCGGTATGACACGAGCGCATACGAAAGACGGAGTGTGCAGAGTTGACTATCTTCTTGTTGCAACAGAACATCGAAAAAAGGGGGTAGGACGCGCTATCATACAAACTTTTGCGAAATATTGTATGAAGAACAAAATCGAAAACTGCTTCTTGTGGCCTGACGGAGAATCTGCGGAGCGTATCTACGATGAGGCAGGTTTTCGATTAGTGGAAGTTAAAATGGCTGGCCGCGCCTGTTATGTGAAATAAACAATAATGAAAAAGATAAATTCCGGTTTCTGGCAGTGTTTTCTGATATGCAGTTTACGAAATGTGCCTGTAAAGCGCACGACGGACAGGAGCCGGATTGATTTTCGGACAGGAATTGCAGTGTGATTTTCAAATGGCAGGGTGTCAGTACTGGCAAAACAGATATTTCCCGAAGCATAAAAAGGCTTTGCACTTTTCCGTGCAAAGCCTTTTGTTAGTGCTGCAAAGCGTTAGCCGTTTAGGATGGCAAAATTTTTCTTGTTGTCGTAATACAGGTTCTTGAACACCGTAAAGTTGCGGTCGTAAACGGCTTTGTTTTCTTTGTTCGGGTGGTAAACGTGTTTTACGGGAATGATTTTTTTCACATCACCCATTTTTTCGATCAGCCCCATGCCTACGGCAATGCAGGCCGCTGCACCGACGGCGCCCACGTTCTGCGGGCTTTCCACCACTTCAATGTCGCGCTGCAGGATATCGGAAAGGATCTGGCAGGTCACTGCGCCGAGCGCGCCGCCGCCGCAGAAACGGATCGGGTTGGAAGTTTTGACTTTCTTGTCCTGGCTTTCCAGCATCCAGCGCATGTGGAAGCAGATGCCTTCCACTACGGCTCGGATCAGTTCCGTTTTGCCGGTCTCCAGTTTGATGTTGAAGAACATACCGGCGGAATTCGGGTCTTCAAACGGGCAGCGGTTGCCGTGCAGCCACGGCGTAAAGATCGTGCCGCCGCAGCCGGCCGGGATCTCGTCGATCACGTTTTCCATATAGTCGTACAGGTTCAGCTGCAGCTTTTCAAAGCTTTCCGACACGTCAATGTGCCTCAGGTAAACGCCGATATCGTCGAGCGCCAGGTGATCCTTGACCCATTCCACACACTTGTTGGAGGTCTCCAGCTCTGCAAAATAGTTGTATTTGCCGCTGTCTGCGCCAACAATCGCGGCGATCATGGCGTTTGCGTCTACTACCTGTTTGTCGGTCACGGTGGAGACCCAGCCGGAGGTGCCGCTGTAAATGTGTGTGTCGCCGACTTCTACCGCACCGGCGCCCACGCCGATCAGCGCACTGTCGCCGCCGCCGCCGTAAACGGCAGTGCCGGCAGCCAGGCCAAGTTCGCCCGCCGCTTTTTCAGTGATCTCACCGACTTTTTCCGTTGATTTTTTAATGGTGGGCAGGTGTTCCATGTTTACACCCACCATGTCGCAGACCGGTTTGCACCAGCCCTCGTGCCCCTTGCGGGTGTCATAAAGCAGGGCGGCGAAAGCCGAGTCCTCGGTCATAACGAATTCACCGCTGCAGCGGCAGATCAGGTATTCTTTTACGTCAAGCCATTTATGGATTTTTTTGAAATTTTCCGGTTCGTGCTTGCGCACCCACTGGTATTTCCAGATCGGGTCCTTAACAGAAGAGGAAACAGCGCCCGTGTAGCGCAGATATTTTAAAAGCTTGGTCACCTCTGCGCCGGCAATCTTAAAACCGTGGGCGATGCCTTCTTTCAGTTCGGTCTTGGCGCGCTGGTCCATATAGCTCATTGGCCGGCGGATGCAGTTGCCTTCTTTGTCCACCAATACAAGCGCCTGCTGCTGCGAGCAAAAAGAAATGCCCTCGATCTGTTTCGGCTTTATGTACGGCACCTTTTGCAGCACGGATTTGGTCGTCACGCACATGGCCTGCCACCATTCATCGGCGTCCTGTTCGGCGCCGCCGTCCTCCAAAATGTACAGGTTATAGCCGAATGAGTCGCTGCCGAGGATCTTGATTTCTTTGTCGATCTCGATCAGGCAGGTTTTGATACCGGTCGTACCGACATCGTAGGTCATAACGTATTTACTCATTTCGTTTTGTCCTCCTTTGAAAATGTAAATGCGCTCTCCAGAAACTTCAGCAGCTCCCGGATGATGACTTCATCGTCCATTTCAGCCACGTCTATGCCTGTGTACAGGCGAAAACGCTGCCGGTAATATTCGCAGGTGTAGGAAAACTGCAGTGTGGTCAGCAGGTTGTCTAAAAAAAAGGCAAAAACCTTTGGGTCAGCGTCCTGCCGGATATCGCCCGCGCTTTGGGCGTCTGTGATCGCCTGGATATACAGACGACTTGTTGACGTTTCGATCTCGCGGGCAAAAAGATCGGCGCGCGCCGTGTCTTTTTCCGCCGAGATCTCGTTGTAAATTTTTATGTATTTCGCGTTTTTGCGCGAGTGCAGGCAGGTGGCGCGAATCAGCATCTCTGCTTTTTTCAGCAGCCTTTCATTGCTTTGCATAATGTGGTTCAGCGTGGCGTCCAGGATCTCCATACCGTGGTTCACGCAGGTGATGAACAGATCTTCTTTTGTGCTGAAATACTTATACATCAGCCCAATGCTGATGCCGGCCTTTTGTGCAATAACGTTGATGTTGGCCTTTTCGTAACCCTTTTCGGCGAATTCGTCAATGCCGACGTCCAAAATCTTTTCGCGCCGGCTGTCTGGGATCCGGTCAAATGCTTCTTTATGGTGTGTTCTCATATTTTGTAGGCATGCACAAAAAAATACGCAATTCTTGTGCAAGTGCCACAAATCTCCTTTAACTCTAAATGACAGCTGAATAACTATACTGTTAATATTAACATCTAATTCAAATTTTTGCAATAAAAAACGCCATATTTTCAACAAAAATTTTGTGAGTTTTGTTTGACAAATCGTTAAAATGTGATATACTTAAAATTGCAAATCAAGTGAGCTGATGTGTTGCACCCAAAGCGGTGAGCGGCGGCTCACCAAATCAAATTACCAGGCGATAAGGAGGATATTTAATGGATACGAGATTTGCGATTTCAGAGTATCATGACGCCGGCCTGATCACGGCCCAGCTCGATGCCCTGATCAAAAAACCGATTTATTCCATCAGCCGTGAAGCGCTCAAAAAGTATGAAGACGAGTATTACGGCAAAAAGTGCAAGAAGTCAAAGGAAATGATCGAAAAGGCCAAGCAGGTCATCCCCGGCGGCGTTCAGCACAACCTGGCTTTCAACTATCCTTTCCCGCTCGTGTTTACAAAGGCGAAGGGTGCAAAGCTTTATGACCTTGACGGCAACGAGTATTACGATTTCCTGCAGGCCGGCGGCCCGACCATGCTCGGTTCGAATGACGACGTCGTTCGTGAAAAGGTGATCGAACTGCTCAACGACTGCGGCCCGTCCACCGGTCTTTTCCATGAATATGAGTACAAGCTTGCGAAAAAGATCAGCGAGTGCGTGCCGTCTGTGGAAATGTTCCGCATGCTCGGCTCCGGTACCGAGGCCTGCATGTGCGCTGTGCGTGTTGCACGTCTGGCGACCAAACATAAGAACATCATTAAAATGGGCGGCGCCTATCACGGCTGGTCCGACCAGCTGGCATGGGGTATCCGCGTGCCCGGCACCATGAACACCCAGAGCCACGGCGTTCCGCTTTATGTTTTCAAGCACACACAGGAATTCTTCCCGAACGACCTGAAGTCACTTGAAAGAAAGCTTATCATCAACAAGTTCCGCGGCGGCACAGCTGCCGTCTTCATTGAGCCGATCGGCCCCGAGTCGGCGACCCGCCCGGTCGACAAAGACTTCCCGAAGGGCGTGCAGGCGCTTTGCCGCAAGTATGGCGCGCTGCTCGTCTGCGACGAAGTGGTTTCCGGCTTCAGAATCGGCATGTCCGGTGCACAGGGCTACTACGGCATCGACCCCGACCTGACCATCTTCGGTAAAGTCATCGCCGGCGGTTATCCGGGTGCCGGCGGTATCGGCGGCCACAGAGAAGTTATGAAGTATCTTGGCGCCGGCCTTGACAAGACCTCCGGCAAAAAGATCCATAAGGCCATGTGCGGCGGTACGCTGGCGGCTACACCGATCTCCTGCTGCGCCGGTTACACCACGATCTGCGAGATCGAAAAGAGAAATGCCTGCCAGGTCGCCGGCCATATGGCTGACCGTCTGGTCAAGGGCATTCAGGAAAGCATCAAAAAGTACGATCTGCCGTTCGTCTGCTACAATGTCGGTTCGGTCTGCCACCTGCACACCGTGGGTACCATGCACTTCCGTGTAGACCTCAGAAAGCCCTGGACGATCCCGCACGTCCTGAAAGAGACGAGCAAGCGCCAGACCGAAATGCAGTATATGGGCGCGGCTTACATGGCCGAGGGCCTGGTCACGCTGGCCGGTTCCCGTCTGTACACATCTGCGGCTTACACCGAGGAGATGATCGACGACTGTATCGCCAGATTCGACAAGGTGCTCAGCCAGTGCTGCAAGATCGAAGATTAATAATCGTTTTACGGCAAGGGGGAGGGGAGCTTCCCCCTTGCTGTGCTCATATTGCAAATATTTAGTTTAGCAGAAAGGGAAATGTTATGGCATACGAAATTGCTGAAGCAAAGCGTTTGGTGATCGAAGCCGGCAAGCGCCTGCTCGAAACCGGCCTGATCGCGCGTACCTGGGGCAATGTCAGCGCCCGTATTTCGGACACACAGTTTGTGATCACGCCCAGCGGCCGTTCCTATGAAAATCTGACGCCGGACGAGATCGTTGTGGTCAATATCGAAGACTGCAGTTATGAGGGCGACGTAAAGCCGTCGTCGGAAAAAGGCATCCATGCAGATGCTTATAAGCATCATCCTACTGTGGATTTTGTGATCCACACACACCAGAAAGCGGCCACGATCGTCAGTGTGACCGGCATGGAGATCCGCAACGTTTACAAGGATTTCCGCGATGTGCTCGGTGACACGATCCCGGTTGCCGATTATGCGATGTCCACAACGCCGATGCTGCGCAAAAATGTGGAGCGCGCCATCACCATGCACCCGGGCTGCCGCGCATTTCTGCTGATGCACCACGGCACGCTTTGCATGGGCGATACTTATGAAGACGCGTTCAAGCTGGCTGAAACGCTGGAAGCCTGCTGCGAACGTATTATTAAAGACAACTACATCCGTCATTCCTGGGACAAAACGTTTTCCGAGGACGCGATGCGCAATTATTACCTGAAGCAGAAGGAAGCGGGCACCATGCCTGAAACGATCTGCGACCTGGGCAGTTCCGTTCTGCACGGCAAGACCTATTCTTTGACGGTCGGCGGCGAAACGCTTGAGATCGATCTGTCTACCGGTCTTGCGATCGACGGCATTGCGCCGAAGGTCTCCAAGATCCATACGGCTATCTATAAGGCACAGAAGTGTACGATGATCCGTCACCTGACACAGCCGGATATCGTGGCCGTCTCCTGCCTTGGCAAAACGATGTATCCGATGATCGACGACTTTGCCCAGATCGCTGGCATTTCCATTCGCAACTGCGGCTGGGTAGACGGCGAGACCGACGAATGCGCCAAGGCCATTGCCAAAGCGCTTGACGGCAGAAACGCCGTTCTGGTCGACAAGATGGGTGCGCTCGTCACCGGCAACAGCGAGGGCGACATGGAAGCGCTTTCTCTGGTCATGGAAAAGGGCGCCGCAACCGACATCGGTGCCAACATTTTCAACCGCGTGCACTATGTGCCCACGGCAGAGTGCATGATCATGCGCACGGTGTACGTTGCCAAGTACTCCAAACAGATCAGCAAATAAGTTTTGCATAGTAAAAGCTCCGGCGCTGCCGGAGCTTTTTTGCGTATTTTTGCTGCATGCGTTATACAAAAACTACCTGTACCAGCACCATGTAAAGCACGGTGCCGCCGGCCACGCTGAGCAGCGTGTTCTTTTTCCAAAGGTGCAGCGCCACAACGGCGACAATGGCGATCAGTTCTGGAATGCCGTAAGGGTAGCTGGTTATGCCAACGTCTTTCAGGCAGTACACCACCAGCATTCCGATAATGGCAAACGGCAGCACACTGCTTAAATATGTAATGACTTTCGGCGTTTTTTTGCCGGCGGGGAAGAGCAGAAACGGCAGAAAGCGCGTAGCAGCTGTTACAATGGCGGCAACAGCTACGATCAAAATGGAGTGCATGATCTGCGTTTTATCCATCTTCGCGCACCCCCTCCAGTCTTTTTTTACCAACCAGAAGCACCGCTGCAATGGCGATCATGGAGGGAATAATAAAACTGTCCGGGCCAAAAATGAGCAGGCAAACGGCCGAACAGGCAACGCCGATGATCGCCGGGGCGTGGCGCTTTTCGCTTGTCCACTGCTGCACAAAGATCACGGTGAAAAGCGCCGTCATGGAAAATTCAATGCCCTTGCTGTTAAAGTGGATCAGCGAACCGGCCAGTGCGCCGGCCACACTGCCGACGATCCAGTACAAATGATCCAGTACCGTCAGATAAAAATAATATTTTTTCGGGGACATACCTTCGGCAAAGGTTTTGCTGCAGGCGATGGAGTAGGTCTCGTCCGTCAGCCCGAAAATCAGGTAGGGTTTATAGGGCTTTGTGTCTTTATATCGTTCCAGCATGGACAGGCCGTAAAAAAAGTGGCGCGCATTGATCATAAATGTCATCAGCGCCGCCGTGACCAGGCTTTCTGCCTGTGCCAGCAGGTCTACCGCCAGGTACTGGCCGGAGCCGGCAAAAATCGTTACGCTCATGACAAGCGCCCACCACACGTTGTAGCCGTGGCTCTGCAGCAAAATGCCGAACCCGGCGCCCAGCACCAGGTAGCCGGCCAGCACCGGCAGACTGTCCTTAAACGCTTCTTTCAGTTCTGCTTTTTTCATGTTTTCCCTTCCTTTGATCGACTTATCAAGTTTATCAAAAAAAGAAGGGTGCGTCAATACTTCTTATAAATAGCCTTTAATGTCTTCGCAAAGCCGCTCTTCTTCGGTAATCAGCTGTTTTGCAATGTTTTTGGAACGTTCGTCGGCCGCCTTGAAATCGTTCAGGTACTTGTTGAGCGTTTTTACACCCATGTTGCAGCCCTGTGTGATCAGGTCGGCGGCTTTGTCGTCGCCCGGGTCGAAAGCGGTTTTCATGTCAGTTGTGAATTTGCTCATCATTTTGGCAAAGGCAGGCGGGTCTTTCGTCTGGTCGCCGTAGCTGTTTAAAAGGGCTTTTGTCTCGTGCTCAATCTTTTTGTGCGCGTCCCGGCTGGAGATGAGGATGCTTTTTAGCTGCCGGTCCTCCACCTTGTCCAAAATGTCGCCGATCGAACGTGCGCCCATTTCCGCGCCGCTGCTGCATTCGCGCAAAAGTCTTATCGTATCATTTTCAATCATTGTGATCACCTCGTTTTTAGCATGCCCAAAAACTTTGATTTAAAAAGTGGTTGACAAATTCTTTACGGTGTCATATAATGAAATAAAGTTAAGAACCGATGAGCAAGATTAGTAACCAAAAACAGCATGTGTACAGAGAACGGCAGTTGGTGAGAAGCCGCGGCATCTTTTTTGGCGAATGGCCTTGCGAGGGCAAACCGAAAGCGCAGGCGAGTAGGGGCGACGGAGTCCGACCGTTACAGCGGAACGCGTATGATGGTACGCGGTCAAGTGCATTCTTTGAATGAAGATAGGTGGCACCGCAGGAGTAGTCTCTTGTCCTATTATGGACGGGGGCTTTTTTTGTTTTCCGGAAAACAAATGAAAACCTGGAATCGGCTTCGGCTTTATCAACATTTTCAGAAAGGAAAGAGAATTATGAGCGAGAAAAAAATCCCTTACAAAATCTATCTGCGTGAAGATGAGCTTCCGAAAAAATGGTACAATGTCCGCGCCGATATGAAGAACAAGCCGGCGCCGATTTTGAATCCGCAGACGCTGGAACCCATCACGTTTGACGAGCTGCGCCCGGTGTTCTGCGACGAACTTGTTAAGCAGGAGCTGGACGACACCACGCCGTATTTTGACATTCCCGACGAGATCGTGGAATTTTACAAAATGTACCGCCCGTCGCCGCTGGTGCGTGCCTATTGCCTGGAAAAAGCGCTCGGCACGCCGGCTAAGATCTATTATAAGTTCGAGGGCAACAACACCTCCGGCAGCCACAAGCTGAATTCTGCCATCGCCCAGGCTTACTATGCGAAAAAACAGGGCTTAAAGGGCGTTACGACCGAGACGGGCGCCGGCCAGTGGGGCACAGCGCTGTCCATGGCCTGCTCGTATTTTGACCTGGACTGCCAGGTCTACATGGTGAAGTGCTCTTATGAGCAAAAGCCTTTCCGCCGCGAAGTCATGCGCACCTACGGTGCGTCTGTCACGCCGTCACCGTCGAACACAACGGCGATCGGCCGTAAAATGCTGGAGGAGTTCCCCGAAACGACCGGCAGCCTTGGCTGTGCGATCTCGGAGGCGGTCGAGGCGGCCACCACGCACGAGGGTTATCGTTATGTTTTGGGTTCCGTGCTCTCGCAGGTGCTTCTGCACCAGACGGTGATCGGTCTGGAGACCAAAACGGCTCTCGACAAATACGGCGTCAAGCCCGATATTATCGTCGGCTGTGCCGGCGGCGGTTCTAACCTTGGCGGATTGATCTCACCGTTTGTCGGTGAAATGCTGCGCGGCGAAAACGATTACCGCATCATTGCGGTGGAACCGGCCAGCTGCCCCAGCTTTACGCGCGGTAAGTTCGCTTACGATTTCTGCGACACCGGCAAGGTTTGCCCGCTCGCGAAAATGTATACGCTCGGCAGCGGCTTTATGCCGTCGCCGAACCACGCCGGCGGTCTGCGTTACCACGGTATGAGCGCCATCCTTTCCCAGCTTTATCACGATGGCCTGATGGAAGCTGTAGCGGTGGAACAGACTTCTGTGTTTGAGGCGGCTGAACGTTTTGCCCGTGTAGAAGGTATTTTGCCGGCGCCGGAAAGCAGCCATGCCATCAAGGTCGCGATCGACGAGGCGCTCAAGTGCAAGGAGACCGGCGAGGAGAAAACGATCCTTTTCGGCCTGACGGGTACCGGCTATTTCGATATGTATGCTTATGAAAGCTTTAATGACGGCACCATGACGGATTACATCCCGACCGATGCTGACCTGGAAAAGGGCTTTGCCACGCTGCCGAAAGTTGAAAAATAAGATTTTAAAGCAGCACAAAAAAGGACACGGTTTGACCGTGTCCTCAGCGTGTCTAAAAAGGTGTAATGGTAAAAAATTATGCGGCCGACACGCTGAAAGACTGCCAAAAAGGCGAGCTGGATTTTGTATTTTGCGAGGGGTACTGTACAAAGGTACTGCCCCCGAGCAAAAGACAAAAAACGCAAAAACCGCACAACTGTGCGGTTTTTCTGCTTTCTCTGTTGTTTTTTATAATACAACGATTTTACAATGTACTTCGTGGCTGGAAAGCGATTCTTTTCTCCCGTAATTTATTGCGCGGTCCAGCCGGCTTTTTCGACAGTCAGAGGACACGGTTTGACCGTGTCCTTTTTGTGTCACTATTCGTATTTGTTGGCAAATAGGATGAGCTCTCCGTGGCCTTTATCTGAAGTGTCTATTGCAAAGTTGTAAATATAATCGCCCAGTATACAGCACATGTCGGCGTTAATGGCATCGTGGTTATCGTTTAAAAACGTGTTGCTCACCACAATTTTTTCGTTTTGAACTTCCAGTGTCAAAACCCCGTAATACCGCTGCACTTCGTCGGATGTGTAGAAGGGGATGGCAAAGTAGCCTTTTTCGCGGTTTATTATCATTCTTTCCGAAGAAACGTAAATGTTTTCAAGCTGCTTTTGGTCGGCAACCTTTGGAGCAAGCGGGTCGGAAATGTCGTACAGTGTAACCAGGTCGCCGCCTTCGGGTGCGCTCATAATGTCGCTTAGAACCAGAAAATGCGTTTCATCCACAGGCACAAAGATGCCGCTGTATTCCATTGCCTGCGCAGAGCCTGCGTATTTCGGCGCTGTTTTGTCAGAAAGGTCTACGACGTACAGGTTGCCGCCGTCCGTGCTTACATAGACGGTGCTGCCCAGCACAGCGGCGTCCCGCGGCGTTTCACTCGGAGCAAACGCTTCACTTTGGCCAAGTTGCTTCAGGTTTTTATCCAGTGTGGTGAGTGTGGTTTTTTGCACGCCGTTTTCATCGCACATGGTGGTGATCAGTGTAACATATTCGCCGTCTGCAAACAGCAGGTTGCTGTCCGAAATCAGGTCTTTTGCCAGAATACCGCTTACTTCGGTTAAATTGGCAAAGCGCACCTGCGTGCCCTCCAGCTCCAGTTTA
Source organism: uncultured Oscillospiraceae bacterium (assembly GCA_900546735.1). GTDB lineage: Bacteria > Bacillota > Clostridia > Oscillospirales > Acutalibacteraceae > Scybalenecus > Scybalenecus merdavium. The sequence goes on along the minus strand of URDW01000005.1, from coordinate 15,421 downwards.
ACAATATTGGTGCTGCTGCGGCTGGCATCGCTGTAGGTCTGTGAATCGACCCAGCCGTCTTGCCCATAGATCGTGCCGTCTTCAGCGATATACATGGCGTTTTCGATGCAGCAGACAATGGGCATGCCGCCGAGCACGGCTTTTGTTTCGCCGACTGTGCCGTCCGTTGTGTACAGGGCACTGATGACAATATAGTTCAGGTTGCGGCAGTTTTCAAAGTAGCTGATGTTTTCTGCCTTGACCGGTTCGGCCGCACCCTGAGCGCCGCTTTTCGGTATGCTTTCCGCTTTTTGGGGCAGATAGTTTGACAGGGTGTAGACCGTATTGCCGATCAGAAATGCGTTTGTGTAATTGCCGCTTTGTTCAAATACCGCGATCTTTTTTGGCGAAACCGGATCGGAAATGTCGTATATATAGATTTGTGTAACACCGTCCGGGTCAGACAGACACACGATCAGCCTGTTTTCAGTCGCCAGCAGGCTTTCTATATCCAGCTGATCGTCAAATCCGCCGATCTTTCCGAGCAGCTGCGCATCTTCGCCCTCAGCGCTGAATACATATACGCTGTTGTGATCGGTGTCGCTGTAAGCATTATAATAGGCGCAGTAAATATTTTGCCCGTTCGAGGCGATGCTGCCGGCGCTCTCCACCGTTTGGATCATGGACTGCAGGGGACCGCCGCCCATTTCAGACGGAATGGCCGGCTTGCTCAGCCCGGCGGCAAATGACTGGACTTCGTCATAGCTCTGGAAAGTGGCAATGCGCTTGGTGTTTTGAAAGAAATTGCCTTTTACAGCAAATACCGCGCCGATCACCAGCACCAAGCAGGCGGCTACGGCAATGTAGGGGCGCATGCTGTGCCGTTTTTTGCGCCGCACAGGCGCTGTCTTGGCCTTTTCGGTTATTTTTTTACGCACCGCTTGTGTGCTTAGGGTAACGGGAATATCGTAAGCCGCTGCATCAAACCGGCTTCTGACGAATTCCAGGTTCTCTTTTTCTCTTTTTTTCATACGGCTTCACTCCAATCTCTTTTTCATTTTGGCCAGGCTGCGGCGCAGCTTTTGGCGTACGTTTCCGGGGGAATAACCGGTAATCTTTGCGATTTCTTTGCTTTTCAGGCCGCCGATGACCGACAGCAGCACTATGTTTTGCTCTTCTTCTGAAAGGGCGGCAAGCGCTTCGTGCACTTCCGACTGCGAAACCATTTTTTCGTCTTCTGTCGAAAACAGGTGCAGGGCGTTTTCCAAGTCCTGCGTTTCTCTTTTTTTGGCCTGCTCTTTGATCAGCGTTACGCAGCTGCAGTACAAAATCTTAAAAAGCCACGGCGAAAAGGCCTCTGCCTTTTTCAGCTTGGTAATTTGTTCAAACGCTACAAGCATGCAGTTTTGCACCGCGTCTTCGGCGTCATACGGGTCGCCGAGCCGGAACATGGCAAAGTTGTAAAGCTTTTTGGCGTAAAGCTCGTACAGTGCGCAAAACGCATTTTCGTCGCCTTTTTGTGCCTGCAAGACCAGTTCTTTCTCTTCGCGCATCTGCCGTCCCTCCTTTATTTTGATTTGAATATTTACTATTAATGCCTTTTTTTAATGGCAATGACAACGCCGGCAATCACGATCACCCCGGCGATCACCCCGCCGGCTACAGCCGCCGTTTTGCCTGTGCTGTCCGGCTTTGTTTCGCTTTTTTCGGCGGCAGGTGCAGTGCTGTTTTCATGGGTCTCTTCGGGCGCTGCTGTGCTGCCGGTCGTTTCGGCGGCGACCTTTTCGGCCTTTTGGGTCGTATCTGCCTGTGTTTGGCCTGCCGCTTTCGTTTCTTCTTGTGTCGTCAGGTCTTCAAAATCGACCACGGCGTTTACATAGGGAATGCCGTGTGTGGGATTAATAAACCGTAAAGTGATGCTGTTGTTGGAACGTGATACGATCTCATAGTCACGCCCTTCCATAGCCTTTGGGAAAGTCCATTCCTGCAAATCGCCATTGCCAACGTATTCAAATGTATGGCTATCAAGCGATGGTTCGTATTCGGTTCGGATGTCGGTGCCGTCCGGCCAGTCTTTGCTGTCGTTGATAAAAACAGAAATATCCTGAATATACTGCCAGTTATTCGTGTCATCCAAAAAATCGTCATACGGCGAATCGTCGGCCATAGCCGGCACGGCGCAAGAAAAAATGCAAACAGCGGCGGTCAGGGCAAACAGAAAACACAGCTTTCGTTTCATATGTGTTCCCTCCAAAGTTTCTTTGAAAGATCTCTCAATTAATAAGCGTGCATTTTGCGCCGGTTTGTTACAAAAATTTTTGCTTTTTACCGTTCATGACAAAAAACAGCCCCGTATGCAACATACGGGGCTGTCTGTTTGTGATTTTAGCCTTTCAGGCCGTCTTCCTGGCGCTGCATGTTCTCCACCACAACGTCGTAAATATCGCCGAGGGAGGCGCAGTATTCCAGCACTTTCCACGGCTCGTTCGTGTGGTAGTGTATCTTGATCAAATCTTCGTCGCCGACGGCGATCAGGCAGTCGCCTTGGAAATGGTCAACGAAATAGTCGTGGATCTCGTCTTCGTCCAGGTCATGGCCTTCGATCAGAAGCTGTGTGTCAAATTTATACGCAAGCATTTTGTTTCCTCCGTAAGGTAAGTGTTACGCATACTATAAACGCAAATCATTGCGAAAAATGGAATAAATTGCGAACAAATTGTGTCAGGCCAGCTCACAGGCGCCGGTATACAGCTGGTAATAGCGCCCGTGTTTGGCCAGCAGCTCTTCGTGGCTGCCGCGTTCAATGATCTTCCCTTTTTCAATAACGAGAATGGCGTGCGAATTGCGTACGGTCGACAGGCGGTGTGCGATCACGAACACCGTGCGGTTCTCCATCAGGGCGTCCATGCTCTTTTCGATCAGCTTTTCCGTTCTGGTGTCGATGGAGGAGGTCGCCTCATCGAGGATCAGCACCGGCGGCTTGGAAGCGGCGGCGCGGGCAATGGCCAAAAGCTGCCGCTGCCCCTGCGACAGGTTGTCGCCGTCGCCCGAGATCACTGTGTCGTAGCCGTTCGGCAGGCGGCGGATAAAGGAGTCTGCGTTGGCGATTTTAGCGGCGTGCACCACGTCCTCGTCGGTCGCGCCCTGGTTGCCGTAACGGATGTTGTCTTTAATGCTGCCGGTAAACAGGTGCGTATCCTGCACCACAACAGACAGGCTGCGGCGCAGGTCGTCTTTTTTAATGTCGCGGATGTCGATGCCGTCATAGGTGATTTTTCCGCCGTCGATCTCATAAAACCGCGTGATCAGGTTGATGATGGTCGTTTTGCCGGCGCCTGTGGAGCCCACAAACGCGATCTTCTGCCCAGGCTTGGCGTAAAGGTCGATGTGGTCAAGGATCTTTTTCTCCGGCGTATAGCCGAAGCTGACATCGTGAAAACGCACGTCGCCCTTCAGCGGCACCAGCTGCGTGCGGCCGTCTGCATCTTTCGTTTTCCAGGCAAAGTGGCGTGTGTGCTCGGTGCACTCGGTGATTTGGCCGTTTTCTTCTTTTACGTTGCAAAGGCTTACCGTGCCCCCGTCCGGTTCGCACGGTGTGTCCATCATGTCAAAAATGCGCTCTGCGCCCGAAAGGGCCGAAAGAATGAAGTTCGCCTGCTGGGTAAACTGGTTCATCGGCATGGCGCTTTGGCGCACATACACCAGGTAAGAGGCCAAACTGCCAATGTCGGTCAGGCCGCGCAGTACGAACAGGCCGCCAACACAGGCCGATATGGCGTAATTAAAGTACGACAGGCTGACGATGGAGGGCACCATCATGCCGGAATAGCTCAGCGCCTTTGTGGCCGAAACGCGGTACGCCTCGTTTCGCCTGCAGAATTCCGCAAAGTCCTCGTCCTCGTGGTTAAAGACCTTTTCCACCTTTTGTCCGTCTACGATCTCTTCCACAAAGCCGTTGATGCTGCCCAGCGCATTTTGCTGGCGCTTGAAATACTTTTTGCTCATTTTGCTGTTGAAAAGAATATACAGCAGCATCAAAATCAAAAAGCCAATGACGATGAGTGACAGCCGGAAGTTCAGCACCACCAGCATGATCACGGTGCCCACCGTCATGATAAAGCTTTGGATCAAAAGGGTAAAGCTGTTGTTGAGCGCTTCGGTCACCGTGTCTACGTCGTTTGTAAAGCGGCTCATCAGTTCGCCGTGCGTGTGCACGTCAAAGTAGGAAAGCGGCAGCTTCTGCGTGTGGGCAAACAGGTCGCTGCGGATCTCGCTTACCGTCTTTTGCGCGGTGCGCACCATCAGCTTGTTGTAGCCAAGCGTTGCCAGCGCACCGGCGGCGTACATCAGCGCCATCAGCAGCACGGCGGTCAAAAGCCCTTTTGTGTCGTGCGGCTCAATAAAGCGGTTGATGACCGGCTTGAGCAGATAGGTGCCAAGGATATTGGCGCCGCTGCTGACCAGAACTAAAAATGCCACGGCCGCCATGGATATTTTATGCCGCCCCAGGTATTTCAGCAGGCGCAGGAGTGTCTTTTTGGTGTTTTTCGGGCGTTTATAGCTCATGGGCTTTGCCATTACAGACCAGCTCCTTCCTGCTGCGAATTATAGATCTCCTGGTAGACTTTGCTGTGGTCCATCAGGTACCAGTGGTCGCCGGCGCATTCGATCTTGCCGTCGTCGAGCACGATGGTCTTGTCGGTGTTCAGCACCGAGGTGATGCGCTGTGCAATGATGATCTTGGTGCATTCGGGCAGGCAGCTCGCCAGGCCGTTTCGGATCTTCAGTTCGGTCGTCGTGTCCACAGCGCTGGTGGAGTCGTCCAGGATCAGCACTTTCGGTTTTTTGAGGATCGCGCGGGCAATGCAAAGGCGCTGCTTCTGCCCGCCCGAGACGTTGACGCCGCCCTGGCCAAGCTCGGTGTCGTATCCGTTTTCCAGCCGGTCAATGAATTCGTCCACACAGGCGATGCGGCACGCCTCTTCAATTTCTTCGTCCGTGGCGTTCGGGTCGCCCCAGCGCAGGTTTTCTTTGACCGTGCCCGAAAACAGTGTATTTTTTTGCAGCACCATGGCGATCGCGTCGCGCAGGTGGCGCAGCGGGTATTCCTCGATCGGGCGGCCGTCAATATATATCTGCCCCTCGGTTGCTTCATAAAGGCGGGGGATCAGCTGCACCAGCGTGGATTTGGCCGAGCCGGTCGAGCCGATGATGCCGATCGTCTGGCCGCTTTGAATGTCCAAATCAATGTCGTGCAGCACATATTCTTCCGCATCGCGGCTGTATTTGAAAGAGACGTGTTCAAAACGGATGCTGCCGTGCTCCACTGCAACATCTTTGACCTGGTCCTCGGAAATATCATTTTTTTCGTCGAGCACTTCGCAAATACGCCGCCAGGAGGTGATGGAGCGGGTCAGCATCAAAAACACGTTCGACATCAGCATCAGGGAATTGAGCACCTGCAGCACATAGCTTAAAAAGCCGGTCAGTTCGCCGACTTTCATGTCGCCGATGAAAATCAGATTGCCGCCGATCCAAAGGATCGCCAAGATCGTGGCGTACATCACGGCCTGCATGGCCGGCATGTTCAAAACAGCCGTGCCGAATGCTTTTTCGGAAGTCGTTTTCAGCTCGGTGTTCACTTCGCCGAACTTTTCGGTTTCGTAATCACCTTTTACATACGCCTTTACAATGCGGATGGCCGTTAAATTTTCCTGAATGATGCGGTTGACCAGGTCTACGGCGCGCTGCATCCGGCCGTAAAGCGGGCGCACACGGCGGATGATCAGCACCAGGCAGGTGCCAAGAATGGGGATGGCCACCACAAACACGAGCGCCAGCTTGGCGTTGATCGTAAACGAGACGATCAGCGAGGTAAGCAGCATAAACGGCGAGCGCACGGCGGGGCGCATGCCGGTCGATACGGAGTTTTGAATGGTCGTCACGTCGCCGGTCAGGCGCGTCACCAGCGACGCGGTGCGGAATTTGTCGCGGTTTGCAAACGAAAACTGCTGCACCTTGCGGAATGTGGCCTTGCGGATCTCGGCGCCGAGTCCCTGGCCGCACATTGCGGCAAAGCGGGCGCTGCCGGTGCCAAGCGCAAGTGCCAGCAGCGCGCAGACAGCCATGATGATGCCTTGGCGCAGAATATACGGTTCGTCGCGGTTTGCCACGCCAACGTCTACGATGTCGGCCATGATCAGCGGAATGATCAGCTCAAAAAAAGTTTCGGCGATCACACAGATCATGGCCAGAAACGTATATTTCTTGTATTTGCCCAGATAGCTGAAAAGCCGTTTAAACATACGTCTCACTCCCTTCGGATTTATCCAAACGGTCAAATGTTAAGAATTTCTAAATTTTCTTTGAGCTTTTATTATATGCTTCAAATATTAAAACGTCAATATTTACCGTGTTTTCGTTTGGGTATTTTTGCAGTGTATGTGGTAATTGTTGAATGCATACATGTTTTTTCTGCATAATTTAGCAAACTGTTGACAAAACACGGTGTTTCTGGTATGATATGACTGTAATTCATGAGGAAAGAGAGTACAGCAAGTTTTTATGGACGACGCCGACAGTAGCGACGCTGCCCCGAATCTTCAACTGAAAAAGCTTATGAACACAAGGCATAGCCTGCATTTATTGTGCGGGCTGTGCCTTTTTGCGTTTACTGAAGCGCTTTACGGCGTTCAGAATATATTTTGAAGGGAGTGGTTTATCCTTTATGGATAATCACCGAAAAACGCCTTGGCATGCGCAGACGGCGCAGGAAGTATGCGCCTGCTTGCAAACCGATGCAAATGGTTTGTGCGATGCTGAGGCTGCAGAAAGATTAAAAACAAACGGCCCGAATGTTTTACGCGCCAAGCCGTCAAAATCTGTTTGGCAAATGCTTCGGGAACAGCTGAGCGATCCGATGGTGTTGATTTTGATTGCAGCGTCTGTTTTGTCAGCCGCGCTGCAGGAGTGGACGGAAGCGGCGGTTATTTTTTTGATCGTATTGGTTAACGCTGTCATTGGTATTGCACAGGAAAAGAAAGCACAGTCCTCGCTGGAGGCGCTGCACAGCATGGGAGCACCGACTGCGCGCGTGCTGCGCCAGGGTGAGGAAAGTATCGTGCCGGCGGCTGAACTTGTTGTGGGCGATGTGGTGCTGCTTAGCGATGGGGATATGGTTCCGGCTGACCTTCGCCTGATCGATTCAGTCAATTTAAAAGTGCAGGAAGCGTCGCTGACCGGTGAATCGGTCCCGGTGGAAAAAGAGGCCGACTGTGTTTTGGCGCCGGATTGCCTGCTGGCACAGCGCAGCAATATGGCGTATTCTGCGTCGCTGGTCACATATGGCCGTGCGGTCGGCGTTGTGACCGAGACCGGCATGCAGACACAGGTGGGACAGATCGCCGGCATGCTCGATGACCAGGACGCGCTCGACACGCCGCTTAAGCAGAAACTGAATTCTGCCGGCAAAACGCTGACGGCGATCGGACTTGTTATATGCGCTGTTATTTTTGTGATCGGCATGTTGTACCACCGCCCGGTCGTGCCGCAGCTTCTTGTTGCTGTTTCACTTGCGATTTCTATTATCCCGGAGGGACTTCCGGCTATGGCTACGATCGTAATGGCGCTTGGCGTGCAGCGCATGGCCGGTAAAAACACATTGGTGCGTCGTTTGCCGGCCGTTGAAACGCTCGGCAGCACAACGGTCATCTGTACGGACAAGACCGGTACGCTGACTTTAAATAAAATGACGGTCACACAGCTTGCATCTGGTGCTGATCTGCTTGCGCAGAAAACGATTTCGCCCAATTCGGCTGTGTCCGTGCCGGGCTACATGCAGCTGGCATATGCCGCGGCACTTTGCAATGATGCGAGCTTTGACCCGGACCGGGCCGGAGAGACCATCGGTGATCCGACCGAGGGCGCGCTGTTGTTTTTGGCACAGGCGTTTGGCCTGGATCATGAGCAGTTGGAGGCTAAACACCCGCGCCGGTTTGAGCAACCGTTTGATTCACAGAGAAAACGTATGACAACGGTACATGACATGGGCGGCCGGCTGGTCGCTTATACAAAAGGCGCAGTGGATGAATTGTTGCCGCTGTGTACACAGATTTTAATGCCGCAGGGCGTGCGTCCGTTAACGCAGGCCGATAAGAACTGTATCCTGAAGCTTTGCGGCCGTATGTCAACGGATGCGCTGCGCGTGCTGGGTTTTGCGATGCGCACGCTGGAATCTGTGCCGGAAGAGGGAGATGATGTGGAAAATGATCTGGTTTTTGTTGGCGTTGCCGGCATGATCGACCCGCCGCGCCGTGAAGTGGCTGAATCGGTGCAGATTTGCCGCCGGGCCGGTATCCGTACGGTCATGATCACCGGCGACCATATGGTGACGGCGCAGGCCATTGCGAAGGAATTGGGCATTTACTGTGCGGACAGCAGCGTGGTTTCCGGCGATGCGCTGGAAAAAATGACAGATTCACAGCTTGATCAGGCAGTAAAAACGGTTTCTGTCTTTGCCCGCGTTACGCCGCAGGATAAACTGCGCATCGTGCAAAGTCTGAAAAGAGCAGGGGAAGTGACGGCCATGACCGGCGACGGTGTGAACGACGCGCCGGCACTGAAAGCGGCTGATATCGGCATAGCAATGGGGATTTCCGGTACGGACGTTGCCAAGGATGCGGCCGACATGATCCTTCTGGACGACCGGTTTACGACGATCGCTGATGCTATTCGGGAGGGAAGACGCGTTTACGGCAACATTCAAAAGGTGATTCGGTTTTTGCTTTCCGGTAATATCGCTGAGGTGCTGACCTTGCTGGTCGCTACGATTTTGAACTGGGATGCGCCGCTTCTGGCAGTACACATTCTCTGGGTCAATCTGGCCACCGCCACACTGCCGGCGCTTGCGCTGGGTGTTGATCCGGCCGATCAGGGCGTTATGCGCCGTTCGCCGGTGCGCAGCGGTACATTGTTCGAGAAAGACCTGGTCGCTTATGTGCTGACACAGGGTGCCGTTACGGCTGCGGCAACGGTTGCGGCTTATTGGGTCGGTGTATACCTGACCGGCCATGCTGCCGGCCGGACCATGGCATTTTGTGTGCTGGCGCTTTCCCAAATGCTGCGCGCGTTTGACAGGCGTTCGGTTGACGAGCCGATCCGGTTTCGTGCGGGGCAGAAGAATATCTGGCTCGTTTTGTCGTTTTTTATATCGCTTGTACTGACTGGTGCAGTTTTATTTATACCTGCTTTGCAAAGCGTTTTTTCGCTGACAGCGCTCAGCATCCGGCACTGGCTGTGTGTTCTGGCGCTGGCTCTGTTTACATTTTTGTTTTCGTTTGCCATAAAAGCGATTCGGCGTTACATAAAAAAATAAAAAGGGCCGGAGGCATTGCCTCCGGCTACTTTGTTGAGAAAGAACGGTAAAGCATCTTGCTTATTTCCACATGTTTTGCAGCAGATAGCGCAGCATTTCGGCGTTGGTTTTGGCAAGCGTTTCGTATTTGTCAAACCGACTGAAGTGGTGCACGCAGATCGTTTGAATGGCCAAAAGCATCATTGGCACGCCTGTATTTCGTCCTCATTTAGCGGTGTAATGCGCGCATAACCGCAAAGCAGATATTTCAGAATTTCCGGCCAAATTTTTCGGACGTTTGGCGCAGGGAAGCCTTCCGACAAAATCGCTGTCGCGCAGTAGCAGATGTCAAACAGCCTTGTGCCTGTTTGGGTCATTTCAAAGTCGATAAAGCCCTTGAATTGTTTGCCGTCAAACAGCATATTGCCCGGGGAAAGGTCGCGGTGAATGACCTGCTTTGGCGGCGCTGCGTAAAGTTTTGCAAATTTGGCGGCAAAATCATTCGGCATTTTGGCCGGAGCGATTTTTGCGCACACAGTAGGGCAGGCGTTTTCTACCTCTTTGGCCAGATTGCTTGGCGCATACTGTGTTTCATCAAACGCTTTCAGCGCCAGGTGCAGCCGGGCAATATTTTCACCGATCGTTTCGGCCAGGGACGGTGCTTGCAAAAGTGTGTCGCAGCGCAGCGGCTGTCCGTCAAGCCGTTTGGTTACATAAAAGTACAGCTCGCCCTGCGGCACGCATATGCTGCCGTCCAAGCTTTTTACAGCTTCTGCCACAGGCAGACCGGCGCGTTTTAATCGTTCGGTCACATGGAGTTCTGTGCGGATTTTGCCGGGGTTCGCCGAAAACTTTATAATGTGGTTTTCCCCGACAGAACAGGCGCGTTCGTTTTTGTGGCCGGTGTTTTCGTTATAGATCGGCCGTATCTCTTCTGCCTGCAGCCCCCAGTGGGCAGCTGCCAGGCGGATCTCTTCGGTCGTGATCATTTTATATGCCTCCTGCATCAGATTGATTCGGTAAGGCCTTTCGGTGTTTGGTAAAAGCAGAGGGGCTGCAGCCGAATTCCCGCACAAACGCTTTGTAAAAGCCGGCATAGGTTGAAAACCCGTAGAAAAAGGCGGCTTCTGTTTTGCTGCTGCCGGCCGCCGTTTTGTACGCCGCGTGCAGCAACCTTCGCCGGGCGATATATTTGCCCACGGGCAGCCCGGTAAAGTGCTGGAAAAGCCGGCAAAAGTGCGCGCGGGAATAACCGGCTGTGCGGCAAAGACCGTCCGGTGTCAGGTCGTTTTCCAAATGGGTTTCAATGTAGTCAAGCGTGTTTTGTATGATCGTGCGGGGATCCATGCGCACCCTCCTTGCCTGCAGGCTGGTTATATTGTAACACGTCAGGTGTGTAAATACCTTTCCGAAACGATCAAAAAAACGCCTCTGCATAAACAGAGGCGTTTTGGAACAGATTATCTCTTGGAGAACTGCGGTGCGCGGCGGGCTTTTTTAAGGCCGTACTTTTTGCGCTCTTTCATTCTCGGGTCGCGGGTCAGGAAACCGGCTTTCTTCAGCGCGGGGCGAAGGCTCTCGTCGTACTGAAGAAGGGCTCTGGCAATGCCGTGGCGGATGGCGCCGGCCTGGCCGGTCACGCCGCCGCCGCTTACGCGGCAGACAATGTCAAACTTTTCTGTGGTTTCGGTCAGGGCAAGCGGCTGGCGCACGATGCGCTTGAGCGTTTCTAGACCGAAATAATCGTCGATGTCACGGTCATTGATCGTAACTTTGCCGGTGCCGGCGTATACGCGGACTCTGGCTACAGACTCTTTTCTTCTGCCTGTACCGTAGAAATAAGGATTTGTCTCGTACATGATTTAACCTCCCTTACATTTCCCAGGCTTCGGGTTTTTGAGCCTGATGCTTGTGATCTGCGCCTTTGAAAACTCTGCATCTGGTCAGCTGCTTTCTGCCGAGCGTAGTGTCGGGCAGCATGCCTTTTACCGCTTTGAGCATAGCAAAGTCAGACTTTTCAGCCATCAGCGTTTTGTAGCTGACTTCTTTCAGGTGGCCGATGTAGCCGGTGTGGTGCTGGTACATTTTCTTTTCGATTTTGCCGCCGGTCAGCACAGCTTTGTCGGTGTTGATGATGATGACAAAATCGCCGCAGTCGGCATGGGGTGCAAAGGTCGTCTTGTGCTTGCCTCTGAGAAGGGTGGCAGCCTGCGCGGCCACTCTGCCAAGCGGCTTGTCAGCAGCGTCAATAACATACCATTTACGTTCCATGTCTGCTTTAGGCATTGTTGTAGACATAATTCTTCCTCCGATTAATAGATTGGTCTCTTTTCGAGTGCGCCGCTATCATAGCACAAAATAAAATTCGTGTCAACACCTCTTTTATTTTCAAAACTGTTTTCTTTTATTTTCTCATTTTTTCTCTTGTTTTTGTATTGTTTTCTCGTAATTAATTTGCAAAAGCGTGTGCTGGGGATTTTGCCGGAAATAGCCTGAAAATATGCAGAAATTTCAAACATTCTGTCAAATTTTTACCGCATCTATTGCTTTATAACGATTGTCAGATTATAATGATTATACTTTAAAGAAAGGAAGTATTATTAATATGCTTGAACTGCGTGATGTCGAATTCAAGGTCGAATCGTCAGACGGCGGCGAGCTTGAGATTATAGATAAAATTTCCCTTCAGATCGAAAGCGGCAAGTTTATTGTCGTGACCGGTCCGAACGGCGGCGGCAAATCCACGCTGGCCAAACTCATCATGGGCATTGAAAAGCCCACTTCCGGCCAGATCCTTTTTAACGGTCAGGATATTACCGATTTGCCGATCTATGAGCGCTCCAAGCTCGGCATTGGCTACGCGTTTCAGACGCCGGCCCGTTTCAAGGGCATGACGGTGCGCAAGCTGCTCAGCCTGGCAAGCGGCCGGGAACTGCCGGCCGATGCGTGTTCGCTGTATCTGACGGCCGTGGGCCTTTGTTCGGCAGACTATTTGAACCGTGAGGTGGATTCCTCTCTTTCCGGCGGCGAGGTCAAAAGGATCGAGATCGCCACACTGATGGCGCGCAATCTGGAACTGGCTATTTATGACGAGCCCGAGGCCGGTATCGACCTTTGGAGCTTTGCCAAGCTGGTCGAAAGCTTCAAGACCATTTCCAAGCGCCGTCACAAAACCGTTTTGATCATTTCCCACCAGGAAAGGATCATGCAGCTTGCAGACGAGATCATTATCGTTGCAAACGGCAAAATCAGAAAGCAGGGTGCAAAGGATGAGATCTTCCCGGGTCTTTTGAAGGATCTGGGCGAAGAGAATGCCTGCGCATTCAGAAAGGAGAGCGAGTAAGCTATGGACAGAATCGATGCGGATCTGCTTGAGGCAGTCGCCGATATTCACGAAACGCCGATCGGCGCTTACAACATTCGTAAAAACGGCCAGGCCATGGGCAGAAGAAGCAGTGCAAATATTGATATTGTCTCTAAAGAAGACAAGCCCGGCATCGACATCATCATCAAGCCCGGCACCAAGCACGAAAGCGTGCATATTCCGGTCATCCTGACCGAAACGGGCCTGGACGATGTGGTCTATAACGATTTCTATATTGGAGAGGATGCGGACGTGGTCATCGTGGCCGGCTGCGGCATCCACAACTGCGGCGACCAGAAAAGCCAGCACGACGGCATCCACACGTTCCATGTGGGCAAAAACGCCCGTGTGAAGTATATAGAAAAGCATTACGGCGAAGGGGAGGGCACCGGCGACAAAGTGCTGAACCCGACCACAGTCGTTTATATGGATGAAAATTCCTATGCGGACATGGAAATGGTACAGATCAAAGGGGTGGATTCCACCAAGCGCGACACGAGCGCCCATTTGCAAAGCGGCGCCAAGCTGGTCATTACGGAGCGTCTGATGACGCACGGCAGCCAGTTTGCCGAAAGCAATGTAGACATTTCGCTGGACGGCGACGATGCCTCTACCCAGGTCATTTCCCGAACGGTCGGCACAGACGATTCCGTGCAGATCTTCCACCCGCGTGTGATCGGCAACGCGCCGTGCCGCGCGCATGTGCAGTGCGACTCGATCATCATGGGCGACGCGAAGATCTCGTCGATTCCCGAGATCGATGCGCAGAATTCAGATGCCCAGCTGATCCACGAAGCCGCGATCGGCAAGATCAACAATGACCAGCTGCTGAAGCTGATGACTTTCGGCATGACCCAGGATGAGGCAGAAGAGGTCATCATTCAGGGCTTTTTGAAGTAAGTCCATCGTTCAACAGCAGAAAACACCGCCGCGGGCAGCTGCCCGCAGCGGTGTTTTTTATGCCGTTATTCCAGTACGGTTTTTGTGCTCACAAAATCCACGCCGCTGTCCAGCACGTTTTTCAGCACCACGTCGCCGCAGTGCACCGGCGTTTTCACGGTCACACGGTTCAGCAGGGCTGTGGCCTGCATGATTTTGCCTTTGGCGATTTCACCGTTTGTCTTAACCGGCAGCCGGCGGTGTGTGCGGCTGTCGATCTTTACGGTAGATGTGATGACGCGCGTTGGGTTTTGCAGTTCGTTTTTGCCGTAGACGGCGCCCTTTTCACAGCTGTTGCCGGTCACCTGAAAGCCGTTTTCTTCGTCTACCTTCAGCCGGCAGCCCTTTGGGCACATAATACAGATCAGTTCTGTCATATCGTTTCCTCCTGTGCAGACACGGTGATCTCGTCCGAACGGATCCGGTCAAGCAGCACCTTTGGCAGCATGACTTTTTCCATTTCGCCGGGCGCCATGTGCTGCCGTTTGAATTTGGCGATCACGGTGTCGCCGTCTGTAAACGTTACCGTGCTTTTTTCAAATACGCGGCGCACGCGGAAGTAAAATTCCACGCCGCCCGGCGCGCCGGTGTGAAACTGCTGGGGCACCGTGTAACCGATTGCATCATTCGTTTTTACATGCACGGTTTTGCCGTTTTCGGCGCGGCTGTCCTGCCCCAGCACATAGTCGGCCGCCGCTTCGCCGGCCGCCGTGCTTTCGGCGGTGACAAAGTCGACCAGGTCGTGCACATGCAGCACATTGCCGCAGGCGAAAATGCCGGGCACAGACGTCTCTTTGTTTTCGTTTACGGCTGCGCCGTTTGTGCGCGGGTCCATTTCTATGCCGGCTTCTCTCGTTAGCTCGTTTTCGGGAATGAGGCCAACGCTCAGCAGCACGGTGTCGCAGTCGAATACCATCTCCGTACCTGGGATGGGGTTGCGTTTTTCATCAACTTTGGAAACGGTGACCTGTTCCACACGGCTTTTGCCTTTAATGTCTGTAATGGTGTGTGAAAGGTAAAGCGGAATGCCGAAATCCTCCAGGCACTGCACGATGTTGCGCTGCAGGCCGCCGGAGTAGGGCATCAGCTCCACGCAGGCAAGCACCTTGGCGCCCTCCAGTGTCATGCGGCGCGCCATGATCAGGCCAATGTCGCCGGAACCCAGGATCACCACGCGCTTGCCGACCATGTAGCCCTCCATGTTCACATAGCGCTGTGCCGCGCCGGCGGTCAGCACGCCGGCCGGCCGCGTGCCGGGAATGGAAATGGCGCCGCGTGTGCGCTCACGGCAGCCCATGGCCAGCACAATGCTTTTGGCTTCCAGGATCTGGTAGCCTTTTTCGGTATTAATGGCGTGCACCTTCTTGTCTTTCGTCACATGCAGCACCATCGTGTCCAGCATCACTTCAATGCCGGTCGTGCGCACCATGTCAATAAAGCGCTCGGCGTATTCCGGGCCGGTCAGCTGTTCTTTGAAATAATGCAGACCAAAGCCGTTGTGGATGCACTGGTTCAAAATGCCGCCAAGCTCTTTGTCGCGCTCCAGAATCAGCACATGCCGCAGGCCTTTGTTCCAGGCGGCGTATGCGGCAGCCAGGCCGGCGGGTCCGCCGCCGATCACGATCAGGTCGTATACCATATTACTTCTCCTCCGTTTTCGTTTCGCCGGTCAGTATGCAGCTGTCCTGCGCATCCTGCAGGATCTCGGTCTGCGGCGTCTCGGTCTCGCGTGCCAGGATCTCCAGCACACGCGGCCCGCAAAAGCCGCCCTGGCAGCGGCCCATGCC